>NZ_LWBL02000019.1 GCF_001644195.2 Bacillus marinisedimentorum
GCAGGGCGGGCGGTGAGCCTTCTCATCGCTATCGCTCTTGCGGGGTCTCACATGTCCCGCTAGTCCCGCAAGACGTTGAATAAGCTTCTTTGAAAAGACACCGCACGAAGAAAATTGACTTTTATTTTCGAGGAGTCTCGCACCTTCCACTCCAATCAACTAGTGTAAAAAATCAACATTGAGCTTTAACACAGCCTTGATATAAAGGGGGGTTTTTTAATGAAAGTTATGCTATTAATTCGTCCTTGTAATTGCGCTTTGACCAGATTAGAGGCGTGATTCCAGCCGAATCGTCCTTGTAATACCTCCCCGATCGAATGAATCTGATTAATAGACTCTGTTTGGGGAAAAATTCAGGAGACCTAATTCCCTTTTTCCACAATCCTGCCCGCTTGTTGAATAGTGTTCCATATTCACGAAAAGCCTTTCCGAAATCATACGTAAAGCCAACAGAAAAAGGGGACAGCATCCCGCTGTTCCCCCTCTCTTCTTTGTACTTGTTTACAGCGCGTTCGAATCAGCGGTTCAGACTTTGCTCAATTTGGCCGAGCACCTGTTCAGCCGACAGGCCGTTAGCTTCGATGACAGGTCCGGCTATGACCGTATCGGCGATTCCCATCACATTTGAATCAAGTCCGGTCATGACACATAGATCGCAATTTTGGGCATCCTGCTCCTGTTTCAGTTGGATCACATCGTATCCTTTTTCTTGTAGCACATCATAAATGTTAGTCAAAGATTCTTCTACACCAATCTTAGCCATAATTTCATCCTCCTTCTTTTACATTTACATTTTGTCCCGGTAATTTGCGGCTTATTCTTATAATCACCATAATGGACTATATGCACTCTGCCATACAGCCGCTGTTGAATATCGAGCTGCTGATTTCCGGAAAATGAACAAATGCGAAAGGCGCCCGCTTAGCGGCGTACGCATAAGCGGGGGGGACCCGCATGGAGTGTGCTCTTTCCTCCCGGAGGGGATCACCGTTTATGACGATAGCCGCTGGGGCCTGGAGCTGGACGATTCCCTCCTGGCTTTTTATCCGCAACGCTTACATTTTATAATTTCCTGCACAACAAAAAAGCCCCGCAGTATAGGCGGGGCTGAAATTTCCTATTCCATTTCAGGAATTCCTGCTTTTATATAACTGAAAATAGCGTCAACCGCTATCCCGATTGCCTTCTCATCCGGTTTGAGCGTTGATGAATGAAGGCCGCTTTCGGATCCGACGCCAAGCCAGAACATAAATCCGGGGATTTCTTTCAGCATATAGCCGAAATCTTCACCGGTCATGGCTGTCCGGCATTCTACAAGGTCATACGGCGTCTCGTTATCAATAAAGTCCATGAAAGACCTGGTCAGCCGCTCTTCGTTGTAAACCTGATAATAATTGCTTCCATAATCAAGTTCATAACTGCATGAAAAGCCGGCGGCGATTCCGTTCAGAAGTGTCTCAATCCTATTTTTTACAATTGTCATCGTATCGGAAGACAGCGTACGGATCGTCCCTTCAAGACGTGCTGTTTCCGCAATCACATTCTGAACAGTCCCGCCGGTTATTTTGCCTATTGTGACGACAGCACTATCGAGCGGATTGATATTCCGTGACACGATCGTTTGCAGCTGTGTCACAAGATGGCTGGCAGCTACGACCATATCATTTGTCTGATGAGGGTATGCCGCATGCCCCCCCTTGCCTTTCAGGTCGATGAACAGCTCAGATGTATTGGCAAATAACAATCCCTCTTTCACAGCGATCGTGCCGGCAGGATATTCAGGCGCGATGTGAAGTGCAAGGACAATATCAGGACGCCACTCCTCCATGATGCTGCTGGCAAGCATCGGAACAGCACCGCCGGGGCCTTCCTCAGCAGGCTGGAAAATGAATAGCAAATCATCAGCTATCGGTTCACTGACAACACGGGACAGTACTCCCATCGCAATTGTCATATGAAAGTCATGTCCGCAGGCATGCATGAATCCATCGTGTTGTGATGCGTACGGATAGCCGGTTTCTTCTGTTATCGGCAGTCCGTCAATATCCGCCCGATAGCCGATGCACCTTGAAGGGTTTGACCCTTTCACTTTTACGAAGATTCCTGTCCGCCACGTTTTGATTTCAACCCGGTCCTGCGGGAATTCGGAAATGCGCTCAAGCAATAACTGCTGCGTCTTCTTTTCCTGGAAACCGATTTCCGGAATTTGATGAAGCTTCCTTCTTAATGTGATCAATTCATCCGTTTTCATTTATACTTCTCCGCAATCAATCTTCTTTAAGTTGGCGAAGCTCTTGCTTAATTTCCGTCTTGCTTCTTGTCTGGTCATCGATTTTCTTGATGACCCGTGCCGGGGTGCCTGCTACAACCGTGTTCGGCTCGACATCCTCGGTCACTATGGCGCCGGCTGCGACAACCGCGCCTTTTCCGACTGTCACACCTTCAAGGATGACCGCATTTGCACCGACCACCACTTCGTCCTCAATGACGACAGGTTTAGCGGAAGGTGGTTCAATGACCCCCGCAAGGACAGCGCCTGCACCGATATGGCAGTTCTTTCCGACTGTCGCCCTGCCGCCGAGTACTACGTTCATATCGATCATTGTGCCCTCACCGACGACGGACCCGATGTTGATAGAAGCTCCCATCATGATGACGGCATTTTTACCGATTTCAACCTGATCACGGATAATGGCACCGGGTTCGATACGGGCCGGAACGTCCTTCAGGTCAAGAAGCGGGATGGCAGAGTTGCGGCGGTCGTTTTCGACAACATAGTCATCGATCTTGTCAGCGTTTCGATCAATGGCAGATTTAATATCTTTCCACTCTCCAAATAGGACGCCGGTGTCCCCTTGGATGAACGTCTTTGTGTTTCCTCCGAAGTCCAAGCCTTCGATCTGGCCTTTAATATGTACTTTTACAGGAGTCGATTTCTCGCTGTTTTGAATAAAAGATATGATTTCATTTGCATCCATCATTTTCATTCGTATGTCCTCCTCTTATTTGTTTAGTCAATCTGTTTTTTAAATGTATCAAAACGAGCAGCGCGTGACAAGAAATTATCACTCAATGCCTGCAGTGTCCTTCACAACCTCAATAAAAGCCTGTACCTGTTTCAGCTGGAAGCCCGATTCGTAGCCGATCAGCCAGGTATCCCTCAGCATCGGCGTCCCGGCCTCATCAAGGAGCGGTATTTTCGTCAATGTATCTTCGCCTTCCAGGGTTACACCCGGAAGGATTGCATAGCCGATGCCGTTTAACACCATCTGCTTGCATGTCTCAATCTGGTCGACGACGATTGTCCGCTGGGGAACCGCTTTAAACTGCCGGTGCCACCATTCCTGGATTTCCTGATGATAATTGGAATCGCTTTTGAACTGGATAAATGGCCGGGCTGTGTCATGCAAGTCTTCAAGTTTGCCCATTTCTGTGTCAACAAGATAAAGCGAATCGGAAAATAAGTGCAGTTTTCTTCCTTTCCATTCGGGATTGCCCCGCAAAATTCCGATATGGACATGGTCCTCGTAAATGTGCCTTAGCATTTCGCTCGACCAGCCGGTAATCAATGACACTTTGACAAGCGGATACTTTCTGACAAACTGTTTCAAAACGGCCGGGAGCCAATATTGCCCGGCAATGGAGGCAACAGCCAGCTTAAGTGTTCCATACACCTCTGAATCGAGCGCTTCAATCTCCTCTCTTACTTTTTCCCCTTTTTCCACCACTTCCTGTGCAAACGAGGTGATTTTTTCCCCCGCCGGTGTCAGAGCGAGCCCTTTTTGGGATCTTAGAAAAATTTTCACGCCCCATGCTTTTTCAATCGATTGCAGTCTCTGGCTTAGGGCGGGCTGTGAAACAAACAGCCGTTCAGCCGCCTTTCGCATGTTCATCTCCTGGGCCAGGACGGCAAGAATCTGGAACTCAACCGTCTGCATCCGTCATCCCCCTTTTGACGTCCGGCCATCTGAAGCGCCGGACCGATCATTTACTTTTCAATCATAAGATTATCTTAACCTTTTCTTTAACTATTTTAAAATTTATTAATTGAAATAAACAAGGTAAAGTGAAAGTAACATATTAAAATGGGGTGTTCGTATGGGAATTGCATTCAAGGGACTGGACCATGTGCAAGTGTGCATACCAGCTGATATGGAAGATGATGCGAAGTCTTTTTACATTGATTTGCTTGGATTCATCGAAATCGAAAAACCGGACTCCTTAAAAAGTAACGGCGGATTCTGGATGCAGGCTCCAGGGGTGGAATTGCATATCGGAATTGAGCCAGGTCACGAACCGGGCCTGTCCAAACGGCACATCGCCTTTGAAGTTGGGGACCTGACAGCAGCCAGGTCGGTTCTGGAACAGGCTGGATTAAACATCAAAGAAGAAACACCCATTCCGCTCCGGGACCGCTTTTCGTTTCGGGACCCGTTCGGAAACCGGATTGAACTGCTGGCTTATCATTCTTAACATCAAACAACTTTAAGCATTCGGTCTTGATGGAACTGGAAGGCACAACTTCTCTTTTTTCTCCGGGGAGCAAAATTTTCGTTAAATAAAACGCCGCGGCCTTCGAGCAACTCGAAAACCGCGGCTTTCCATTATTCGTTCTCCACTTTAGGCATAAATGCGATGAGGATCAAGCTGATCACAGCAAAGGCGGCAACCCACAGGTAAACATTATGGAGTGCCCCCGTCAGCCCTTCCTGCAGAACGGCCCGTACTTGTCCGGGCAGCGAAGCCCTCTGCTCTTCATTTAACAGAATATTCGCTGTGTCGAGGCTGACATCATAATCGACTCCTGATTGCTGGATATGCGACTGGAGACGGCTGTTCAGTATTCCGCCGAGCAAGGCCGCCCCTATCGTGCTGCCAAGGGTCCTCATGAACATGTTTGAAGCCGTCGCGATGCCGCGCATCCTCCAGCTGACCGTCGACTGGATCGAAACAATGAAAGATGTCGTCGACATCCCCATTCCGACCCCGATGAAAAACGATCCTATCCCGGCCCATACCGGCCCTTTGTCAGGCGACAGCAGAATGAAAAACAGCGAACCGGCAACGAGGGCGAACCCGCCGATGAGGGATGTCTTGCGGAAACCGATTTTCAGAAGGAGCCGGCCGGCAATCGTGGCGGATATCGGCCATCCGATTGACATGGTCGTAAGTGTAAAACCCGCCACGATCGGCGACCGTTCCATAACTCCCTGGACATATGCCGGCAAAAAGCTTGAAATGCCGATTAAAATGACACCTGTTGTCAGCGAAGTAAGGTTAGCGACCGTGATGGACCGGTATTTCCAAATATCAAATGGCATCATCGGTTCCTCAGCCCGTCTTTCCTGCACAATAAATAAAATAAAACCTATGAGAAATGCCGAAATCAAAAAAACAGCCGGCCAGGAACCCCACGCAATTCTTACTCCGCCTTCAACGAGAATGACCATAAGCGAAGTGATCGCGATAACAAGAAAGACTGAACCTGCATAATCAATCGTATGTTTCCGTTTCTCCACACCCTCGTGCAAAAACAGCACTACCCCGAGTATGGAAAGAATGCCGAGTGGAACATTTATCCAGAATACAAGTCTCCAGGTTGCATATTGGACAAAAAACCCTCCAAGTGCTGGTCCCATGATTGCGGAAATTCCCCATACACTGGATAGGTACCCTTGGATTTTTGCCCGTTCTTCTTTTGTGTAAATATCACCGACAATCGTTGAAGCAATCGGCATGACAGCACCGGCCCCGAACCCCTGGATCAGCCGGAAAACAATGAGCATTTTCATTGATGAAGCGAATCCCGCCAAAATAGAGCCTGCCAAAAAAATAGTGACGCCGACAACAAAAACCGGCTTCCGGCCAAATAAATCTGACATTTTCCCGTAAATAAGTACGGTTGCTGCCTGGAACAGAAGGTAAGCGGAAAACACCCAACTGTATAGGGCAAATCCGCCAAGATCTGCCACAATATTAGGCATTGCGGTCGACACAATTGTCGCTTCTATCGCAGCCATAAACATGGCGAGCATGATGGCAGCAAGTACAAGCGGCCTGTGCGTTCCTCTGTCTGCCTGTATTTTTTCCAAAATCAGACTCAAACCGGCATCACATCCTATTCTTCAAACTGAATTCCCATGTATTTGGTTGCAGAGACTGTATCGGTGTAAAAAATGTTGGCCCGGTTACGGGCCAACATTCAAAAACCTCATCACTTTTTCACTGGCTGGAGCTGTTTGTTGAACAGTTTCAATATTGCTCTTCGTGTAAGTATTCCGAGAAAGTAGCCCTCATCATCGACTACGCAGACGAAAGGGTTATTGATTGTCAGGCCGAGCGCCTTCTGAAATGGATCATGTTCATGAAGCCGCGGAATTTCTTTTTCCATCACTTCTTCTGCCTTTTTCCCTTCGAGCTTTTCCAGTTCAATCCGTTCAATTCCAAGTACTGAATCAAGAATCATTGAATTGCTGATCAGACCATGCAGCTTATAGGAAGCATCAAGCACAGGTATCGCGGAATAACCGGATTTAATAAGGACAAGCAGCGCGTGTTCAAGCGGATTGCCGATTTGGACATGTGCTACTTTTTCAGCAGGGATCAGCAGATCACTAATACTTGTTTTCAGCAGGTCATCTGTCTGAAGACTGATCATGTACCGTCTTCCCTTCATCTAAATTACAATCAGGGATGCAGGGATACTTAGCTCTTCACATCCCATTCATCATTTTAACATAATTGCCGGCTCACCAAAACGGATGTGTTCTGTCAGTGTTCATAAATCATTTTTCGTGTCATTCCGCCGTCAATGACAAGGTTCGTTCCATTTACAAAGTTATTTGCTTCATCAGTCAGATACAGACAGGCCCTTCCAATGTCTTCTGGTCTTCCCACCCTATTGGAAAGATGCTGACTATGATCGATTTCCCTTAAATCATCATAGTCACCCGTTTCAATCCACCCGGGACTGATGGCATTAACGGTCACATTCAACTCACTGAATGATGCTGCAAGTGCGTGCGTTAACCCTAGTACTCCTCCTTTTGATGCCGCATACGCTTCTGAATTCGGTTCTGACATGACGGCACGTGTAGATGCAATATTAACAATGGAACCACCGCCGGTATCCTGCATAAACCGGGCTGCCGCACGCGCGGCGGCAAAGTAGCCGCGCAAGTTGACTGCAAGAATATCGTCCCATTCATCGAGCGACAGCTCGAATGGTGACTTGAACCTGGAAACGCCGGCATTATTGACCAGGATATCAAGCCGCCCATACGTATCTGCTGTTTTCTTGATCATTTTCTCGATATCAACAGCATTTTTCATGTCTGTTTCGATAAACAGGGCTTTGCCGCCGTCCGCCGTTATTTGATCAGCCGTTTTCCGGCCGTTTTCCAGGTCGATATCAGCTAGAACAATGGCAGCTCCAGCCTGTGCGTACATTTCTGCCACTTTCCGTCCGATTCCGTTACCAGCACCTGTTACAATTGCGACTTTTTCATTGAAGCCCACTCCACTCTCTCCTTTGCAACTTAAATATTACCTCCACAGAAGGACTTGTCGAAACCGTCTTGCAACATGTTCGAAAAGAACTAAACGAAAAGACCTGCACATTTGCAGATCTTCCTAGTTCTCAGCCCGATAGAAAATGATGACGTTTTTCTCCTGTTCTTGTTTTTCCGTTGCCGGAAAGAGGATTTTTTGGCCGATTAAGATTAAATGAGGATTTTCAAGTTTGTTCCAAATTGCGAGATCATGCCAGTCCAATCCGTATTTTTCAGCGATTTCGGACAGCGTGTCCCCTTTTTTAACGGTATACTCATGAGATTCCGTCTGTTGAAGGTCGGTAATATCATTGATTGGAATTTCAAGAAGCTGCCCTTCCGTCAATTCATATGGCGGCACAAGGTCATTCAGTTCCACCAGCTTCTCCAGGTCGAAACCGAATTTTTCACTGATTGTATAAACCGTGTCATCAGCCCTCACCATATAAATAAACTGGTCAAACCGGGGAACATCGGTTTGCGGATTCTCTGAATCAAATATATTCAGTTGTCCGCCGCCCGCACTGTCATCAGGAATAGGCAGATTTTGCCCTTCTTCCCCATATGCCGTCACGACCGGCATTATTAAAAACAAAGCCAATAACAGGCTGTGGATCACATATTTCTTACCCATCAGGACCAATTCCTCCAAAACATTCTCCATTATATTTTACCATATCCAGCCAATGATTGAATCGTAATTAAGGAAGAATGCTTTAATCAGATTATCCTTTACTTATTCTGATATTTTTCACTTCATATTTGCAATAAAGACAGCCGTAGATGACATTTTGATTTGATTGGGCTGTCAGCACCTTTTCCAGCGGAGCGGATTTCGTGCAGCTTGGACAAATAACTGCAGGCTTATCCATAATCTTTCACCTCCGTAATCTTTTAGAGTCCTGATTTTCGGTAATTTATTTAATCTCTTACTTTTTTTCACCGATATCTCTTTCATATCTTTCATCTTCAATGAAGACAGATGATACATCCACTGCCTTCGATGCTGACGCGACCAGTCCAACCGGTGTTTCTGAAGCCTGATTGGAAACGATGGTGAACTGCGCACCGTTTTTGGAAGCCAATTTGATATAAGGGGAAATGGATTCATACGGCAGGCTGCCATTGAGGAACAGATGAACATCATTTCTCGATCGCAGCACTTCCTCAACTTCACGGTACGGCATTCCCCTGTTCACCTGCGAGCGGGTCAATGCCAGCCATACCCGTTCACGGATGGACGATAAAAACAACTTGCGCTCAGCCGGTTTCGTCTGGGGTGTTCCGTATATCCCCAGCTTCAGAATTTCCTGTATATCTTCCTGTGCCATCTTTACATCCACTCCCGTAACATATTCGACAATTAGTATACCCGCTTAAAGGCAATATTAAGACGGTGCTTTGAAGGAAGCAGTTCTGTTTATGAAGAAAACCAAAAGCAGGCTGCATAACTTCGAAGTCTTGTGACAGCAATAGTTGTATTTAAAAATTTATTCCTCTTGCAAATTCGTTAACTTTGCGAGAGTCGCCTAATATTTAACAAAAAATCGAGTAAGAAGCCTGCATGGCTTCTTACTCGATTTTTTAGTTCTTATAGTAAAACAGGTTTTTTCTCAAATTGCGAGCTGATTTCCTTTGACCGTTTGGCAGCATTCTTGACTGCTTCCATGAAAGCTGCTCCACCGCCGTTTTCATCAAGTGCCTCGAGGCCAGCCTGGGTGGTTCCGTTCGGGGAAGTCACTTTACGACGAAGATCAGCAGGTGTATCATCGCCGGATTGTACCATTTTGCCTGCTCCAAGCACCATCTGTGCAGCTATTTTGCGGGCTGTTTCACGATCCATCCCTTCTGCTGCAGCTACTTGTTCAAGATGCTCAATTACATAGTAGATGTATGCGGGACCACTGCCTGCGAGGCCAGTGAAGACATCCATGTGCTTTTCTTCAATCGTTGTCACATCACCGATAGTCTGAAGAAGTTCAGCTGCAGTTTCCATTTCTGAGCGGCACACATGGGAACCTGCTGATATGGCAGTAGATGATTCACCGATCATGCTTGAGGTGTTCGGCATGACGCGAATCACCTTCGGCGCGCCGCCAATTTCTTCTTCTATATAAGAAGTTGAGATCCCGGCAAGTACGGATAGCACAAGCTGGCCGTCTGTGATTCTTCCTTTAAGGGGCTCCAGAACTTTTTCTGCATCCTTCGGTTTTACAGCGAGGATGATGATATCTGCTTCGTCAATTCGCAAAGCGCAGTCGGCTGTCACATTAATATTATATTTGTTTTCGAGTTCATTTCTTCTTGTTTTATTGCTTCTGTTAGCGGCCGTAACATTCTCAGGGCGAAGCTTTTTTTCTTGAAGCATACCGGCAATCATTGCTTCGGCCATAGAACCGGCTCCGATGAAAAGTACATTTGTATTTTGTAACATCGTTACCTCCTTAGAAGAATTAGTCGTTTCTTCCTGCACGATATATCATATTAACATGATTCATTATAACTTCAACCATTTTCAAGGAAGTCGGCATGTATATCCCGAGAAACCCTGTGTAAACGCTCTCACTCGTGTGTCCCGGTACGCTCATGCCGGCTCACGGTAAATAAACGCCCCACATCCCCCAAAATGGACATTCGCGATGAACCGGAAATTTTTTCAGCAAAACTCTTGAAAGTCAAAAAAGGTCAAAGTATAATGAAAGTACATTAGTCAAAGATAGTCAAAGTCAAACAAACCGGCTAATGAACAGACTGAAGAGATTTTTAACCATACACCTTATCAAATTAACTTAAAAAGAATGAAAAATATGGAGGAGGTTACTTCATGTATTGTGAAAAGTGCCAGACTAAACCTGCAGTTGTCCATTTCAAAATCAGAAACAATCATGAACAAAAAGAATTGCATCTTTGTGCTGAATGTTATGCAGAGGTCCGCAATAAAATGGGGGCATCCAGTCCATCCGGCATGTTTGGCTCACAGCAGCCTTTCAATGGGATGTTTTCAGGAAACGGCGGCTTCACGCCTCCTCACGAAGCAGGCGCTAATGAAGCTGCCCCCCAGGAACACCAGGGGCTCCTTGACGAACTGGGCCGAAATGTGACAAACGCTGCCCGTGCAGGCTTAATCGATCCGGTGATTGGCCGTGACCAAGAAGTGGAACGGGTAATCGAAATCCTGAATCGCCGAAATAAGAACAACCCTGTCTTGATCGGTGAACCCGGGGTCGGAAAAACAGCAATCGCTGAAGGCCTTGCCCTAAAGGTTACTGAAGGTGATGTGCCATCCAAGCTGCTCAATAAAGAACTGTATGTGCTTGATGTTGCATCACTTGTAGCCGATACAGGCATCCGGGGACAATTTGAAGAACGGATGCAGGAATTAATCAAAGAATTGCAGGAACGGAAAAACGTCATCCTGTTTGTAGATGAAATCCATCTCCTTGTCGGTGCCGGTTCGGCCCAGGGCTCAATGGATGCAGGCAATATTTTAAAACCGGCTCTGGCCCGCGGTGAATTGCAGCTGATCGGTGCAACCACACTCAAAGAATACCGCGATATCGAAAAGGATGCCGCGCTTGAGCGCCGACTGCAGCCGGTCATTGTCAACGAACCGACAGTTGAGGAAACAATCGAAATCCTAAACGGCATTCGTGACAAATATGAAGAATACCACGGTGTATCTTATGAAGAAGAAACCATCCGAGCATGTGCCCTTCTGTCCCACCGTTATATTCAGGATCGCCACTTGCCGGATAAAGCGATCGACCTGCTTGATGAAGCGGGATCCAAAGCGAACCTAAAATCAGACGTCACACAGGATGAGGCAAGCATCCAAAATCGGCTCGGAGAACTGCATCAACAAAAAGAGAAGGCGACAAAAGAAGAAAATTACGAATTGGCCGCACGGCTCCGCGATGAAGAAAAACAACTGGAAAAAAAGCTTTCAGCAACATCTGACAATAACAAAATTAACGTCTCTGCAGAAGATATCCAGTCCATCATAGAAAAGAAAACCGGAATACCCGTACGCAAGCTTCAGCTTGATGAACAGCAAAAAATGAAAAACCTTGATAAGAAACTTTCCGAAAAAGTCATCGGCCAGGAAGAAGCCGTCAAAAAAGTGACGAAAGCGGTGCGCCGCAGCCGGGCCGGCTTGAAGGCGAAAACCCGGCCGATCGGTTCCTTCCTGTTCGTCGGTCCGACAGGTGTAGGTAAAACAGAACTTACCCGCGCACTTGCCGAAGAATTATTCGGCAGCCGGGAAGCGATGATCCGCCTGGATATGAGCGAATATATGGAGAAACATTCGGTCTCCAAGCTGATCGGTTCCCCTCCAGGATATGTGGGGCATGATGAAGCCGGCCAGCTTACTGAAAAAGTGCGCCGCAAGCCGTACAGCATCATCTTGCTCGATGAAATCGAAAAAGCCCATCCTGATGTACAGCATATGTTTCTGCAAATTCTTGAAGACGGCCGCCTCACTGACAGCCAGGGACGGACGGTCAGCTTCAAAGATTCTGTCATCATCATGACAAGTAATGCAGGAACCGCTGATCGGAAAAAGAAGCTTGGTTTTGGAACAACTGAGGAATATGCTGAGGAAAGCAGCATACTTGAATCACTCGGTTCCTTTTTCAAGCCGGAATTTTTAAACCGCTTTGACAGCATCATTCAGTTCAGCCCTCTTAAAGAAAAGCATCTCCTGCAAATCGTTGAGATTATGACTGACGAACTTGCTGAATCGCTGAAAGAGCAAGAACTGACTCTCGAAGTCTCAGACAATGCCAAGCAGAAGCTTGCTGAACTCGGTTACCATCCGGCGTTTGGCGCCCGCCCGCTCCGCAGGGTGATCCAGGAACACCTTGAAGATAATATCGCCGATCTTCTGCTTGATGAAGAAAATGTTAAATCATTGAGAGCCGACGTCAAAGACGGAAAAATTGTTGTCAACAAAGCGAACTGATTTTGAAGATATGCACCGGTGCAGCCCGCCCCGGTGCTTTTTTCCGTGCAAAACCGCCCTGCAGTCGGTATCCCCCCTGATTAGAAGGCTTTGAGTGTGATGCAAGACGATGATAATGCTACAATAATGGAAATGAAAACAAATTTATAAAGGGGGAACTTTTGTGGAACCAAAAACACCTGAAAACCTGGAACACCGCACGTATCTGATTGATGGTTATGATTTAAATACGGAAGGGCGCACCGGCTCTTATGTGATGCTCGGTGATAAGCTCACGATTGTTGAAACGAGTGCAAGTCCTTCTGTCCCTTATATATTGGACGGTCTTAAACAGTTGAATCTGGACCCCCTGGATGTGGAATACATCATCGTCACACATATCCATCTGGATCACGCCGGGGGTGCTGGACTTCTCTTGAACGACTGCCCTAATGCGAAGGTAGTTGTCCATTCCCGCGGAAAGCGCCATCTTGCCGATCCTTCTAAACTCATTGCCGGAGCTCGGGCAGTGTATGGAGAAAAGTTCGATGGCTTGTTCAACCCGATAGTGCCGATTCCTGAAGAAAAATTAATTGTCATGGAAGACGGTGAAGGCCTTGCCATTAGTGATGATTGCACCCTGACCTTTTACGATAGCCCCGGTCACGCAAAACACCATTTCAGTATTTTTGATCCGGTTTCTAACGGCATTTTCGCCGGTGATACAGCCGGGATCTTTTACCACCAGCTTCTGGATGACGGGCTTGAATTCTATATTCCTTCAACTTCGCCGAATCAGTTTGACCCTGATGCCATGCTGAACAGCATCGAAAAGTTCGAAGAAATCGGCCCGGAACGGATTTACTTCGGACATTACGGAATGTCTGAAAATCCCCAGGAAGTATACAAACAGATGAGGTTCTGGATTCCGGAATTTGTCGAAGCAGGTGAAAGCGGAATGGAAAAAGCGGGATCTGCAAGCATGGAAGAGGCAACAGCCGCCGTCTATGAAAGGCTTTATGAAAAAGTATCATCCCACCTGACGGACAAAGGCATTCCAGAAAGCCATCGTGTTTATGATTTGATTAAGCTCGACCTTGAAGTTAGCGCCATGGGGCTTGCCGATTACTTGATGAAAAAAGGCAAGTGAGATAAGAAATGTTGAGGTGCTCATTCTGAGGCACAGCATAAGCTTGTCCGTGAACTGGACAGCAACTTATACATTTTAAAGAAAACCTGTCGACTGGCGAGCCTATAGGCAAAGACAGAGGCGTAGTTGCCCTTATCTATATTCTTTAAACCGGCCGCTGCGTCGAAACACTGCCTTACTGACAATTTATCCTTACCTGTAGGGTATTAAAAAGGCTTTCAGGCATCTTTCGCCTGAAAGCCTTTTTCATGATCATTCTTCCGCTTTCAATCTGCGCAGTTCCTCCATCGTACGTTCATAATGTTCTGCAGTGCCTGCCCCGAACTCGGTATTCTGATATTTCAAATTGCCGTCTTTGCCGACAACGAATACTGAACGCCTGGCGACAAGATCCTTGTCATTGAATACATCGTACTTCCTGGCCGTTTCTTTGTGCCAATCCGACAGAAGCGGATACGGCAGTGTTCCCAGACTTGCCGCAAATACGTTATGTGCAAAAATATGGTCAACACTGATTGCCAGCACTTCTGCATCATATTCCTCAATTTTTTTGTAATCTTCCTTCCAGGAAGACAGTTCCTTGATTCAGCCAGGTGTAAAATCGAGTGGATAAAAAGCGACGAGAACATTTTTCTTTCCTTTGTAATCAGATAATGAAATTTTATTGCCTGTTGTAGACGACAGCTGAAAATCAGGGGCTGGTTGTCCAATTTCAAGTGGCAATTGAATCCCTCCTTTTTCCTTTTTGTTATTCCCTTCCCCTTTTCTTTGAAACCCGGCAATTGAAAACCCTCACTTTTCCGGAGGGTTTGGATCTTTGGGGTTTTTATGGACTTCTATTATGATCGGTTCAAGAAAATGATCAGTCCGGCAAGCGGGACACTCGTTTCGTTCTTTTATGATCGTACAGCATCGACGGCAGGCATAATGCATATCATTAACTCCTTTTTAATCCATCATATGCCCGCCAACTGCTTTATTGTCTAATTTAATAAAAAACAATAAACAGATAAAAGATATAGCCGAGCAAGACGGCCGCCATAACGGCGTACGCAAGGAAAACGGGATTCCGGGCAATCGGGTGTGCCTTTACTTGTTCGCTGATATCCGAATCTCTTTCGCTTTTCTGGTTCTGGCCGAGCCGGTATGTCCAGAAGAGCCCATACAGTGTGGTGATCACTACTAATACAATCAGTGCTAATGTTAAGCTGTCCATACTCATCCCTTCCTTTGAAAGTTTACCTTAGCTTTTGCGCACGCGGCTAAAGTATGCATAACGGCAAAGAAAACCCGCGGACAAACTGGAATTCGACCTACTGGACACGCGGCAGGTTGAGCGGCTCCACCAGGACAATTTGCACCTAACTCCTCGAATCACGCATGGCGATGGCCAAAACCGGCCTGTTTACTCATGTGCGGTATCACTCAAACCCAATTACGGCTGGTGGCTTGGCGGATTTGACTCATTATTTTTAAAAAAGGCAATTCGTTTTCTTCATGCTTACCTATTTCACGCCAGATAACTGTTCATTCGCGCCATATCCCCGGTTTTTCTCGCCGTACACGAACAACCGATACCAGGGGATGCCCTTTCACGCGGCACCCCGTTTCTTTCACGCCAAACTATAACTGTTTCACGCGCAACCTCTCACTTTTCATGCCGTAGAGCCCGACTTTCACGCCGGAGCAGCTGTTTCACGCCGTTCAGCCCGGATTTCACGCCGCAACTCCGTGTTTTCACGCGCAACTGCTCCGGTCCCATACGATCTCATACATACACAGCCTGAATTCAAAACATTGAAATTTGAGACGTTCCTTCCTCCAAATCACGCATACCGACGGCCAAAACCGGCCTGTTTACTCATGTGCGGTATCACTCAACCCCAATTATGGCTGGTGGCTTGGCGGATTTGACTCATTATTTTTAAAAAAGGCAATTCGTTTTCTTCATGCTTACCTATTTCACGCCAGATACCTGTTCATTCGCACCATATCCCCGGCTTTTCTCGCCGTACACGAACAACAGTGACCAGGTCGATGCACTTTCACGCGGCACCCCGTTTCTTTCACGCCAAACTATAACTGTTTCACGCACAATCTCTCACTTTTCATGCCGTAGAGCCCGACATTCAAACCGGAGCATCTGTTTCACGCCGTTCAGCCCGGATTTCACGCCGCAACCTGTGTTTTCATGACACAACTGCTCAGCAGCCCAACAAATGCACAGGCGCAGCACCCCTTATCTATACTCTTAAAATTGGCCGCTGCGTCAGTCTATTTCCTTGCTGACAATTTATGCTTTCTAATCCTGCAATGAAAAACAGCCGGCGTCCGTGTCAGCCGGCTGTTTTCTCATGTGCTAAAGGGAGTACAGCAAAAAACGATGTCCCCTTCCCTTTCTTGCTCGAAACTGTAAGCGTACCTCCGTGTGCTTCCACAAAACCCTTCGCTATTGATAATCCCAGGCCGGTTCCGCCGTCATTCCTTGTCCGGGCTGAATCGGTCCGATAAAAGCGCTCAAAAATGTGCGGCAGCAGTTCTTCTTCAATGCCGGGCCCTGTATCCAGCACTTCTATAGTGACTTCCTTATTTGTATGATAAAGGCTTATGCTGACATCACCGTCTTCCGGTGTATGCCGCAAAGCATTTCCGACTAAATTGACGACGACCTGAGTGATCCGGTCTGCGTCAAGGTTGAGAAGAGGGATTTCGTTCCCTTCATCAAAGTGAAGCGATATTCCTTTTTCGTCGGCAGCCCATTTGAAGTGCTCCACCACATTCCGGATGAGTGTGCCTGGCTCAACCGGCTCAAGGTTCAGAGTCAGTTTCCCTGCTTCTGCGAGGGTCAATTGCTGTAAATCCTGAACAAGCCTGCTCAGCCTATACACTTCATCGCTCATTTGCAGAATGGTTTTTTCATCCGCCTCAATGGCTCCTTCCTGAATCGATTCAAGCCGGCCGCTCAAGATTGCGAGCGGCGTCCGCAGTTCATGCGCCACATCTGCTACGAGGGCTCTTCTTGCTTCCTCATTCCGTGCAAGTGCTTCCGACATATCGTTAAAGGAACCCGCAAGGTCCTGAAATTCATCACGGCTTTCCACCGTCACCTTGTGGTCGGTCTCGCCTTTGCCAATCCGTTCAGCAGCTGACATGAGCCTGTTCAGGGGCTTTGTCAGCACTCCGGCAAAGATGTAACCGGCAGCAACCGCCAGGAGGATTGCCCCGATGCTGCCAAGCAAAATCGAGCGATTGGTCGAATCCATGAATTGCTGTTCTATGCCCAGCAGGTTTTTGGAAGCTGCATCGTGGACGACAAGAGTTCCGGCGAAACGCCCGTTTGCGGTCAACTCCCGCCTGACCCCCTCATATTCGCCGGTATCCGGGTCAGATGGTATGCCGCCTGTATCAGCCACTGCACTGCCGTTTTGGTCAAGGACAACAAAATCGGAAGCAGACGCCATGCCTGACAGCCCCATTCTCCCCCTCATCATCCCTGGTCCGCGCTGCCCCTCTCCATAAATGGAACTTTCGGCAAAGATGCCCGCTCCTTCCCAGGAACCATTCATTTCATAATAAGATTCAAGTGAACGGGCCAGGCGTTCGACCATTCCGCTTTGATTTTCTTCAAGATATATTTGGAAAATATTCTTCACCTGTTGATAGAGGTAAATAGATTGAAAAATGCCCGTCAAAAGAATGATGAATCCGAATGTAAGAATGATTTTGGTGCGGAGTTTCATGATTCGCCACCGAATCTGTAGCCGATCCCATACACAGTATGTATATATTCAGGTGCAGATGGATCCTTTTCCACCTTTTTGCGGAGATTGCTTACATGTGTATCAATGGACCGTTCATAATTGACATAGGCTTCCCCCATTGCACTGTTCATGAGCTGCAGCCTGCTGTAGACCCGGCCAGGCTTCCTTGCAAGCGTCACTAGGATTTTATATTCAGTTGGTGTCAGCGTCAGTTTTTCGCCTCGCACAAACACTTCATATGAGGAGACATTAATTGTGATTGCGCCTCTTACAATCAGCTCATCCTGTCCGGCATCTTCCGTTTGCTCTTGCCCGCTTCTCCTCAGCACAGCCCGCATTCTGGCTGTCAGTTCCCGCAAGCTGAACGGCTTTGTCAAATAGTCATCAGCACCAAGTTCAAGACCTAAGAGCTTATCGATTTCTTCCGATTTGGCAGTAAGCATAATGACTGGAAGGCTTTTTTTGATGGCCCTGATTTCACGCAAGGTTTGAAGTCCATCCATATCAGGCATCATCACATCAAGAAGCAAAAAGTCACACATATCCTGCTTGGCGAGTTCAACTGCTTCTATGCCATTCTCAGCCTCAATGACTTCAAATCCTTCATTCACTAAGTAAGATGAAATCATTTTGCGCATCTCATTTTCATCATCAACAATCGCTACTCGCAGCCCCACGGCCAGCCCCCCCTTATCTTAACTTCAATTATAGCAAATCCATTTTGGCCGTCGCGCTTGAACAATTGACAGCTTTTTAATGAATTCCAGACAAATACAGCCCCGAAGGCTGTTTCCTTCGGGGCTCTTAATCCGTTTAGGTTGTCGGGTTTGTAAGACATTGGCCGCTGCCGCGCTGGCCGCCATTATTATTCCATTTTCCGCCTCCGCGCATGCCTTTTCCATTCATTGGGCCTGTTTCAGTTCGTTCGATGCCGTTTTCCATGTTTTGTTCCATGTTTTGAAGCATGTACTCTTTTTGTTCTGCGGTTATTACTCCGTCTTCTACCATTTTATCAAGCTGCTCTTTCTTCACTTCCAACAATCCGGCCAATAGATTCTCGGCTGTAACACCTTTTTGTTCCGCAATTTCCGCGAGCGATTGGCCGCTGAGACGCGCCTCCCGCAGTTCATCAGCTGTCATACCGAGGATATCAGCAGCCGCTTCTGAACTGGTTCCCGCAAAATAACTGCCCATTCCTTTTCCATTGCCATTTGGACCCTGGCGGTATAATTGGCCGTTTTGATTTTGAAGTTCAGCCGGTTCCCCGCTGTTAGCTGCAGCCAGGGGCTCTTCTTGCGGCCCTGCCATCGCACCAAGGCCAAATGAAGCTGCAAGTGTCCCCGCCGCCAGTACCATTTTCCATTTTTTCATCGTTGTCAAGCTCCTTTCATATTAGACAATCTCTTACTGCACCTTAATGGTACACCCTTCTTTTCCAGAACTTTTCGGGGAGTTGTCAAGATAATGTTAAGATTCACCTAAACCTGAATCAACTGATAAAGAAAACCGGCCGACTTGCGAGCCTTAACCGAAGACAGGGATATAGCTGCCCTTCTCTATATTGTTAAAGCGGAAATACTTCCTTGCTGGCAATTTATACGGTAAAAAAG
Source organism: Bacillus marinisedimentorum (assembly GCF_001644195.2). Classification (NCBI taxonomy): domain Bacteria; kingdom Bacillati; phylum Bacillota; class Bacilli; order Caryophanales; family Bacillaceae; genus Bacillus; species Bacillus marinisedimentorum. The sequence continues at coordinate 19,014 of NZ_LWBL02000019.1, forward strand.
AAGAGAGCAAGTGCCCTCTTCTTTTGATCAATCAATATAAACAGGCTCTTCATCGGCCACTTTGTAGCCGCCCAGCTTTTCGACTTCTGCTTTGAAATCTTCAGATCGAATGACACTTAACAACATCCGCCCTGCTTCGCTTTCCAAAAAATCAGCAGACATCAAGAGGTCATATGATTCATAAGCGACCGGTACAAAACCGAGATTCATCGCTTTTGCTGCTGAATAGATGCCGAGACCAGCGGCATTTTCCTGCTGTTTCACCTCTGCCGCCACACTCAAATGAGAAAACATCTCCCGGTCATAGCCCTGTATTTGTTCAGGGGCAATTCCGGCTTTATTCAGCATATCATCAAATAAGATGCGCGTCCCTGCACCGCGCTGGCGGTTCACATAATGGATGCCCAGGTTCGAAATGTTTTCAATCGTGTTTATATCAAGCGGATTGCCTTTAGGCACAATCCATCCTTGTTCTCGTTTTAAAAATGGCAAGATCACGGCTTTTTGACCTTTTAAATAACGTTCAACATACGGAAGGTTATACGTTCCGCTTTCTGGATGCAGCAGATGGATGCCTGCGACATGCGCTTCCTTTTTGCGGATGGCCATGATGCCCGCCATGCTTCCGACATGGGCTGAAATAATCTGCCGCTCTTCATCTTGTTTGCGTATTAAAGACGATAATACATCGATTGATAAATCATGGCTTCCTGTAAATAAAATGGATTTTTCAATTTCGGACACCGGTTTATACAACTCGATGTCCACCATTTCTCCCTGTTCGAGCCCGAGGCTGTTCGGCGGTACTACAAGCAGCCCGTCAGCGCGGACAAGCGACATGGTGACACCGGCAGCACGTGTCAGCGGATTCGCGGTAAACACACCGTCAACATAGCCAATATTCATTCGGACGAAATCCTCAGAACCCATATTTGAAACAACTCTCCGGCCCAGCTTCGCCTTAAGCGTTTCCCGTTTCGGTTCCGGTATGCCGAGATACTTACAAATAAGCGGCCTGACGAACCATTCCATAGCCAGATAGGCTGATACCGGATAACCAGGCAGTCCTACAACGATCGTTCCGTCAATTTTACCGAGGACGACCGGTTTTCCCGGCCTTGTTGCCACACCATGGCTCATCACTTCACCAAGTTCTCCGATAATGTGCACTGTATAATCTTTTGAACCTGCCGATGACCCGGCATTTATAATGACGATATCAGATGCTGAACAGGCAACTTTAAGGGCTTCGCGAATAAGTTCCGGCCTGTCTTCTACAATATTTTCAACGATAGGGCGGCCGCCCCATTCCTGCACATACCCAGCAAAAACGGCACTATTGAATTCGATGATATCGCCAGGCTCCATTTCCGGTTTGGGCTGGACCAATTCGTTCCCCGTAGGTATGATGGAGACATGCGGCTGTTTGACAACGGGCACTTCAAAAACACCGCCGGCCGTTAATGCTCCAAGATCAACCGGCCGTAAGCTGTGCCCTTGCGGGAGCAGCATTTCCCCGTTGACAAGATCTTCCCCGATCGGACGGATATGCTGCCAGGGCGTTGCCGGAACGATAATTTCAACTGTCTCTTCATCAAGGATCTGGACATCTTCTATCATAATGACAGCATCAAAATCACCCGGTATTACATTGCCTGTATCCACATATCGAAATTGCTCGTTCTTTTTAAGCAAGAGCGGGCGCTGTTCATGGGCGTCATATGTATCTTCCGCCCTGACCGCTATGCCGTCCATTGCTGATGCATGGTAGTGTGGCATGGACAGCCTGGCGTATATAGGTTCGGCGGTTACACGGCCGAGGGCTTCCCTTGCAGGGATGTGTTCAATCTGCCGGTCGAACATGAACGCATTAAGCAGTTCATCCCTTGCCTGGGCGCGCGGTTTGTCTTCAAGATATATTTTTCGCTTATAATGCTTTGAGTTCACACCACTACCCCCCATTAATCAAAAACGATGACCGGAACAAGTTCCCCTTGCTGGACACCTTCTTTTTCAGATCCGATTTCCACAACACCATCACTTTTGACAAGCGTAGATATTAGTCCTGATTTGCCTATTATCGGTTCGGCTTGCCATTCGTTGCCGGTTTTGGCCAGTTTTACCCGTACGTAGTCGGCACGGCCCGGCGAAGATGGGATGTTTTTAGTCATTCGGGCGAGGACTCTGTCAGGGCGCTCCCCAGGATTTCCACCACTGAGCTGTTCCATAACTTTTTTCCCGAAAAGATGGAAGATGATCATTGCAGAAGCAGGATGGCCCGGCAGGCCGATCACAGGCTTTCCTCCTGCTTGTGCCAGAATAGTTGGTTTACCCGGTTTGATGGAAACACCGTGGACATATACACCCGGTTCGCCAAGCGATGAAATGACCTCTGTCGTGTAATCCTTTGCCCCGACTGAACTGCCGCCGGATAAAACCAGGCAATCGGCTTCATCAAACAATTCCTTTGCCCGCAACCGGAACGTTTCGTAATCATCGGTTACGATCCCTCCATAAACGGCATCATACCCCCACTCGTCCACAAGGCTTGTTACGGTAATATGGTTGATGTCCCTTATCTGGGCTGATGACAGCTCCTTTGTGGAGTAAGGGACGATTTCATCGCCGGAAGACAAGTAGGCAACTTTCACTTTCCTGTATACTTCCACTTCTGTTACACCAAGGGAAGCGAGCGCACCAAGTTCCTGGGGCCGCAGTTTTGTCCCCATTTCGAGAACGGGTTCGCCTTCTTTGACATCTTCACCGGCGGAAATCACATTTTCACCCGGGGCGACCTGCCGGAATGTATTCAGCAGGCCGTCCATTTCCTCACAGTGCTCGATCATGATGACACTGTCGCTTCCCGGGGGCAGCATACCTCCTGTCGGCACTGATATAGCTTCGCCCTGATTCAGCTGCTGTACGGCCTCTTCTCCCATTTCTACACGTCCGGCGACATCAAGGAAACCGGGCATGGACTCACTTGATCCATATGTGTCCCTTGCGATGACGGCATACCCGTCTACTGTTGACCGTGCAAACCCCGGCACATTTTCAGCGGCGGCTACGTTTGCTGCCAGAATTCTGCCCCGGGCTGCTTCAAGAGGGATTATTTCCGTCTCCTGGAGCGGCTGGACATACTGCCGGATCAGTTCAAACGTTTCTTCGACCGTCTTCACGTTAAAAAATTGCATGTGTTACTTCCTCCCTATGTTCACAAAGGGCGCTGGTCCGCTTTTTTCTTTGCTGTTTCATATTCACCGGGCCGGTTCATGTTAAAAAACAAATCATCAACGGAAACGTCCGTTTCCGCCTCAATTGCCTTTTCATCGATATAAAGGACGTTAAGGCCACCGAGCAGATCCGTCACCCGCCTGTTCCCCTTTTTCAGGCACTCCCCGGCTTTTTCATAAACATGTTTATGATAGACAGCAAAAAGCGGGTGAAGCTTTCCCTTTATGTTTGGAACTACCGCTTCGAAATCGCGGCCTCTTTCTACAAACAGCGCAGCCAGATCTGAAGAGGCAAACGGCATATCACAGGCCATCACCAGATTCAAATCGTAACTTGACGCCTTCAAACCGGCATGTATTCCTGCCAGCGGACCTTCTCCTGGAAAACGATCGGTGATGACGGGAACATTCAAAAACTTGTATGTGCCGGGATCATTGGCAACCACAATAACTTCATCAAAGACTGTAAGCATCCTCTCGGATAGTATTTCAATCGTCGTCCTGTCACCGATCGGGAGCAGCGCTTTGTTTGTCCCCATCCGGCTCGATTTTCCGCCGGCGAGGATAATTGCCCCTGCTTTCAAACCTTTCACCCCGTTTGCAGACTGCACTTGGGCAGTCTCCTATATTCGTTCGACATTAAGAGACTGTTTCCTCCCCTGAAGGACCAGTTCCGTAACCTTTATCTTGGGCAACGAAATCCAGGTGTATCGTCTGGATATCGAGTAAAGAGGGCGCTGGCTTCTTTAGCAGCTGGCGGCTGTCAATGATTTTCATATATCCGTTGCATTCTTTACAGACCTGGATTTTGTTTACAGAGTCCCCTTCGATTTGCAAATACTGAAGAGTGTCATGATCATCATTGCCGCAATGTGTGCAAGATAGCCGTTTTTCCTGCCAGCTTGCGTGGCAGCGCGGACAGTCAGCAACTTTTTTGCCTTCACCTTCAAGGTGTGAAAGCCGGACCGGTTCGCCGCATACCGGACAGCCGCTCTCATTTTCGGCTTTATCCAAATAAGGGGCTGCTTCATCTGCAAGCAGACGTAAATACGGCCGGACAGCCTGTTCCGCAAGATAATGCGGCACCCATTCCGGCAAGCTATGCTCTTCTGCAAACCCGGCAAAATAATAATTGTTAAATGACAATGCTTCGCTGAACCATCTTTCGGCAATGTCCTTATCAAGCAATTGCGACGCTTTCTCGGAAAGCCCCTCGACTTCAGCATTTTCCTGTTCCAGCCTTGAAGCAAGGTCAATGATCCACTTGATATATGTTTCAGGATCAAACTTGATGCTTGCAGACAGTACTGCCGGCGCTTTGGTTTCCAGAAACGCTTCATTATTAAGGACGACGGCCTCTTTCTCCAGTTCATTTTTCCAGCTGTCCTGGAACGAGAGAATTTCTTTTTGCAGGGCAATATAGGACTCTGAGACAACAGAATGTTTTTTCATGATTGTACCCCCATTTATAAGTAGTTTCCGATTGATTTTCACAACCGGGAAATTATTTTCAAAAGAAAGGGCTGCCCGGCACCGAGCAGCCCTTATAGGATAATGGTTTGTGCCCGTATCTGTGTACGGTGTCATATGTTAGGAACAAATTGTTATTCGATTGATCGATCCCTATATGCTGTAGCATAATTCCGGGAACGGAATCGTTATTGCTTGATTTAAAAGTGGTATTCTTCTTAAGGCTGCAGTTGTTTATGCACCTTTTTTCCCTTTTTTATCAGGTTTAACCTTTCCTTCTTTCACAAGCTCATCGTACCATTTTCCATGGTGATCCTTGGCGTATTCCACATCAACATCACCTTTGATCACACCGCGCATGGACGCCCTTGAGCCGGGATGGCCGACACTGAGGTAAACATGTCCGACAACTACGGCAATGGCAAGGCCGAATCCTACATTGTGGAGGAAGTAACCCCATTGTACAAGTGCCTGCGGGAATACGTCCGGAAACCACATTGTGAAACCTGAAAAGATGATGATGACCGCTGTAATAATTTGCAGCCAGGAGTTCACTTTTTCTCCGGCATTGAAAAAGCCCTGCTTCGGCACTTTGCCTTTCTTACCGAAAAATTCTTTCACGAATGGACCGAAGAATTTAATATCTTCTTTCCGCCACGTTATGATTTCCTTGATCCACCGGAAAAATCCTTTTGGATCAAACACGAGCCAGATGAATGTCGGCAGCAAGAAGATGACTGCAAAGACACGGTGCAAAAGACGCGCATTTTCTGGCCCTCCAAATACCGGATAAAGCCAATCAAAAAATTCCGTATACATCGGCAGCGCTGTGAGATACAGTGCAAAAAACGCGACTGCATTGACCCAGTGGGCCCAGATAAAGGCTTTCGAAAAACGTTTGACTGTTTTGACAGGCGTTTGCGTTTTACTCATTGCCTTCACCTCCATCACTGGAATGATCTTCTTTATCTTTATTGAACAAGTGGTTAGAAATGTAACCGCCGATGACTGCCATTGTTGTGGCACCGAGCATCGCTTTGCCAAGAGGCTGTGCATAGTCTTTCCAGAGTACAGCTGATGTCGGTACTTTCGGATTTTCCGGCAGGTCGTAAACAGACGGCTTATCAGCCAGAACGTACACAGTGTGAGTGCCGCCTACACCAGATGGATTGTAAAGGGTGGCATTCGGGAAGCGGTCCTTCACTTCTTTCACGCGCTTTTCCGCTTTTGATACCATTTCCTCACGATCGCCGAACTCGATGGCGCCGGTATGGCAAACCGTCGCACAGGCAGGTGCCATCCCTTCGTCAAGGCGGTCGGTGCAAAGTGTGCATTTCTGTGCTTTCCGGTACTCTTTTCCGTTGTCGTCTTTATAATCTGCCAGAGAAATGACGCCAAACGGGCAGTTTTGTTCACAGTATCCGCAGCCGACACACGTATCAGCATCTATGACAACAGACCCGTGATCTGTATAACTGATTGCAGCTTCCGGGCAAACCTTCTGGCATGCCGCATCGGTACAGTGCAAGCAGGCTGAGTGGCGGAACAGCCACTCCATGTTGCCTTTGCTGTTTTCGTGCTCTGTGAATGTCAGGTTATTCCACGTATGCGCAGTAACGCTTTTGTGGGACTGATAGCTGCCTCCGAAATCCTGCGGCTCAGCCGGCAGGTCATTCCAGTTTTTACATGCCACCATACAGGCGCGGCAGCCGTCACATTTGGTGACATCGACCAATTTTGTATACTGTCCCATTAGTCAGCCCTCCTTACGTTACAGAGGAATGCCTTGTACTCAGGGATCATCGTGTTGGCATCACCGATGTGCGGTGTCAGGCGGTTCGCCGTGCCTCCTGTAACAAATCCTTTATAGCCGAAATGCCACGGCATACCGACCTGGTGGATTTTTTCGCCTCTTACCGTATATGGCTTGAAGCGCTTGGTAACCATCGCAAAGGCTTCAATTTCACCGCGCGCGGAGCTGATCATGATTTTATCTTTATTTTTGATTCCTTTTTCTTTAGCGAGTTCTTCACTCATTTCCACATACATATGCGGCATGAGTTCAGACAGCCATTCCTGGTTACGCGTCATTGCGCCTGATTGCCAGTGTTCCGTCACACGGTAAGTTGTCGCGACAATCGGGAAGTCTTTCTTTGCGCCTTTAGGGTTGTGCTTTCCTGTCCAAATCTTGATTGTCGGATTGATTTCTTGACTTGAAAATGCATTAGGCACAGGACTTTCAAATGGTTCGTAATGCTCTGGGTACGGACCGTCGGCAGGAGCTTTGGAAAAGATGCTGCCTACTCCGTCAGGAAGCATAATGAATGGATCTTTGCCACCTGGATCTGTTGGCGCCTTTGTTTTTCCGAAGTCAGGTACGTCATGACCTGTCCATTCTTTTTTAGCCGGGTCCCACCAGATGTTTTCTTTATCCTTGGCCCACGGCTTTCCATTAAGATCCGCAGAAGCCCGGTTGTAAAGGATACGGCGGTTGACAGGCCATGCAAATGACCAGTTCAGGAAATTCCCCATGCCGGTGTCTTTGTTGTCACGGCGCTTGGAAAGGTTCTTGCCTTCTTCTGGATAGAAACCGCTGTAGATCCAGTTTCCGCTGCATGTTGATCCATCATCAGCCAGTTTGGTGAAGTTTTGCACCAACTTTCCGGTATTCGTGTCATAGCCGTTGATTTCCCTTGAAACAAGGTCAATATCCGGATGTTCACCGTGTCCATAGTTCCAATGTAGGGCCTGGACAGGTTTATCCGCCGGCGTGCTTCCGCCTTTATACAGTTCTTTCAGACGGAGGGCAAGCATATTGATGACTTCAAGATCCGCCTTGGAATCGCCTTTTGGTTCGATCGCTTTCCAGCGGTATTGCATCCAGCGCCCGCTGTTGGAAACGGTCCCTTCTTTTTCATAAGAAGCTGCGGCAGGAAGCAGAAATACTTCCGTTTTAATTTTGCTTGGATCGCTGCCCGCTTCTTTTTGCCAGAAGGCGGCTGTTTCTGTTTCCCAAAGATCGGCAGCAACGAGCCAATCAAGGTTCGCCATTGCTTCCTTCTCTTTACCTGCATTTGGTCCGCCGACTACCGGATTGGTTCCAAATGCGAACATCCCTTTTATCTGGTTGGCGTACATCGCCTCAAACAGGGAAATGTGAGAATAGTTTTTATTTCCTTTAGCCAGGTACTGGTAACCGAATTCATTTTCTTTTGTCCCGTTCGGTCCATAGAACGCTTTAAGAAGACTCACCATGAATTTCGGTTTGTTGCTCCAGTAACCGCTGGCCGGCGTTTCTTTTTCAAGATATTTTTCAAGCGTGCTGTGCTCCGGAATTGCTGTCGGTGTTCCAATATATCCCGGCAAAATGTGATATAGCAGGGCAAAGTCAGTTGACCCCTGTACATTGGACTCTCCGCGGAGTGCGTTTACACCGCCGCCAGGACGCCCGATGTTTCCAAGAAGAAGCTGAAGCATCGCATAGCTGCGGACATTCTGCGTGCCGACTGTATGCTGGGTTGTTCCCATCGCATACATGATGGTGCCCGTTTTCTCAACGGCACCTGTTGAACAGAACTGCTCCGCCACTTTCAGGAAATCTTCTTTCGGCATTCCTACAACGTTTGCGACAGTATCAGCATCATATCTTGAATAATGCTTTTTGATGACCTGGAAAACGGTGCGAGGATTCTCAAGTGTATAATCTTTTTTGATATTCCCTTCTTCATCCTGCTGGAAAGACCAAGTACTCTTGTCGTATTTCCGCTCCGCTTCCTCATAGCCTGTGAATAATCCATCATCATAACCGAAGCCTTCATCAAGAAGGAAGGCGGCATTCGTATAATGGGCTACATATTCTTTATGGATAAGATTGTTTTCAATTGCGTAATTGATCATACCGCCGATAAAAGCAATGTCCGTCCCTGAACGCAACGGCGCATATAAATCGGCCTGTGACGATGTTCGGGTGAAACGCGGGTCAACCGAAATGATTTTCGCTCCGCGTTCTCTTGCTTTTAACAGCCATCTGAAACTGATCGGATGATTTTCAGCCGGGTTGGCGCCGATGATCATCGCCACATCCGTATGCTGTAAATCATTCCAGTGATTCGTCATTGCTCCACGTCCAAATGAAGGTGCCAGACCGGCAACCGTAGAGCTGTGTCATATTCGTGCCTGGTGCTCAATATAGGTGAGACCAAGCCCTCTCATCAGTTTCACAAGCATGTATGCTTCTTCATTATCAAGCGCTGCTCCGCCAAGGCAGGCAATGCCTTCCGTTTTATTGACGGTCATACCGCCCTCTTTCGGAATGAAGGTGGCATCACGTGTTTCTTTAACCCGCTTTGCGATTGTGTCAAGCATCCAGCCCCAGTCTTTTTCTTCCCATTTATCGCTTCCTGGAGCACGGTAAAGCGGTTTGGTCAGCCTTTTTTCTGATGTGTAAAGCTGGCGAATCGTTGTCCCTTTACTGCAGAGTTTCCCTTCATTGATCGGATGATCTGGATCTCCTTCTGTATAAACGACATCATTGTCCTTTGTATGGACCAGTATGCCGCACCCCACTGCACAGTATGGACAAATGGTTGGTGTAACAGTTGATTCAGCGATTTTCAATTCTCTAGTCTTTGCGTGGGCCTCATTTTCATTGAATCCCAATTCCACTACGGCCAACGTCGCTGCTGTAGCACCAGACAATTTCAAAAACTGCCTGCGTGACAATTCAACCATTTTCTCATCTCCTTCCCTAAAGCAAATATCCCCATTTTTTAATCTGTTCAAGTTGTTCTTTGAAGCTTTTTTGTCGCGAATCCCCCCTCTCAAATCAGCCTCCAGCGGCTTTTTCGCTGACATCATTGAGCACTCTGCCGGATGAAGTATAAACAGTCGCCATTTTTCCCCGTAAGTATCCGACGAGCTCGATGTTCAAAAACCTTGCAAGTTCGACTGCCTGTTTTGTGGCAGCCGTCCTTGAACCGATGATGCCGATGCCGAAGCGGGCTGATTTGGAAAGCATTTCGTACGAAATCCTTCCTGTAGTAAGCAAGATGAGTTCTTCTGGATTAAGCCCGTTCAACAATGCATGGCCAAGGATTTTATCAACGGCATTATGCCGGCCGATATCTTCCCGGACAGTGATGGTGCCGTCCGGTAATATGATGCAAGCGCCATGCATTCCACCCGATGACAGATACATTGGTGATGCCTGTGCAAATTCGTGTCTTTTTTTCAGCAAATAGGAAATGGATGCAGCTCTTTTCGAATTTACTTTGTTGAATTTCTTTACATCCGTCATCGAAAAGAACGTCATGCCTTTCCCACAGCCGGCGGTATAGTGTTTTTTCTTGTTTCCGAAAGCGCTTTTATTAAATCGCGCCACTTCCGCCAACACGGTATTTCTTGATTCATCTATCGAAAGCCTTTGCAGGTCATCGGGTCCCTCTATGATTCCTTCAGCATATAAGTAGCCCGCCGCCCAATCTTTCAAGTCGGCTTTACTAAGCTGATAGGTGGCCAATTCCTCGCCATTCACGTAGAGTGTGATCGGGTATTCTTCAGGTGTCAGTGAACGAATCATTTTCCGCACCCCCTCATTCCAATAATTGTGACTTATGTCACAAAAAACCCCTTATGGGTATGATTCACTAAAAATATAGCACGGGGGAATTTCCCAGTCAGGCTTTTCATCTTTTTTTCACAAAGTGTTCACTTTAGTTAAGTGAATTGTTAAGAAAATGTTCAAAAATTGCAGCCTGCATCCTACCCGATCAAATCAACAGCCTATACCAAATAAGAAAAGCGCAAGGCGCCCGCTTAGCGGCGTACGCATAAGCGGGGGTACCCGCAGGGAGGCGCTCTTTCCTCCCGGAGGGGATCACCGCTTATGACGATAGCCGCTGGCGCCTGGAGCTGGACATTCGAAAAGCGCAAGGCGCCCGCTTAGCGGCGTACACATAAGCGGGGGTACCCGCAGGAAGGCGGATTTTCCTTCCGGAGGGGACCACCGCTTATGACGATAGCCGCTGGCGCCTGGAGCTGGACATTCGAAAAGCGCAAGGCGCCCGCTTAGCGGCGTACGCATAAGCGGGGGTACCCGCAGGGAGGCGCTCTTTCCTCCCGGAGGGGATCACCGCTTATGACGATAGCCGCTGGCGCCTGGAGCTGGACATTCGAAAAGCGCAAGGCGCCCGCTTAGCGGCGTACGCATAAGCGGGGGTACCCGCAGGGAGGCGCTCTTTCCTCCCGGAGGGGATCACCGCTTATGACGATAGCCGCTGGCGCCTGGAGCTGGACACTAATCTTACTTGAAAAACTTATGCTTTCTTACCATATAAAAAACTCGCCGATCGGCGAGCCTTCAGGCAATGACAGAGGCGAAGCTGCCCTTATCTATATTCTTAAAAACCGGCCGCTGCGCCGAAGTTTTTTCTTGAGGGAAATTTCTATTTTCCTATACGATAAAAAAGCCCCGGTATTATATAACCGGGACTAGCATAATGAAACTGGATGACAATTTGCAATCAGAAACTGAACGGGAACGGATTCAGTGCTTGTCCGCCGTCCATGGTGATGCATTCCCCGTTGATGTAAGAGGCTTTTTCAGACAACAGGAATGAAGCGAGTCCGGCAATTTCTTCCGGCGTTCCCAGGCGGTGGAGGGGTACGCTTTTCAACATGGTTTCGGCAGCTTTCTCATCCTGGACAAGCCTTTCAGCTCCACCTGTCCGTTCGATGGGACCCGGGGCAATGGCGTTCGCCCGTATCCCATATTTATGGCCCCATTCGACTGCAAGCGTCCGGGTCATTGCAAGCACTCCGGCCTTTGCGCTCGCGGAATGAATGACACCTGCCCCTGCAGTCCAGGCATAGGTCGCAACCATATTGAGTATGCTTCCTTTTATCCCTTCTTCAATCCAGTACTTTCCAACTGCTGAACTGCAATAAAATGTGCCGTTGAGCACGATATCAATGACAGCCTTCCACCCGTTCACTGATAAGTCTTCTGCATGGACGAGAAAGTTGCCAGCTGCATTATTGACCAGAGCATCAATCCGGCCGAAAGCATCAAGTGTTTCTTTCACCATCCGGTCTGCGTCTTCAGGTTCACGAACATCCATCTGGACAGTCAGGACTGTTCCTTCCTTTTGCTCAATTTCGTTTTTGGCTTCCTCCAGCCTTTCCGCATTTCTTCCGGTAATGGCGACAAATGCTCCTTCCTCCGCAAACTGTTTCGCCATCGCCTTTCCCATCCCGCTGGATCCTCCTGTGATAATTACTACTTTACCTTTCATCGCAATCTCTCCCTCGCAAAAAAATGAATCACTATTCATAATTCTATCATTACTCAAGGGTATTGTCGCACTATTTCAAAAATTAATTTCTTTTCTTACAGATTGCTTAAACCTTATTGGTGAGTTGTAGCCTCGTTTTCGTCGGATGTGTCTTCCGTGGACAAGGTCTCAATACTTTTCCGAGGCCTTGCGGACAAGCCTCCTCCCCCGCCCGCTCACTGACTGCAGGCTCTTGTCCCGTCTGTGTTCCCGCAAGAGTGTCATCATTCCCCGTGGCTATTTGAACAACCCGATAGTCAGAGTCCGCTGAAAATTAATCTCACATTGCAAATCTTTCCTTAGGGATGGTTGTCTGATTTCTGTTATGTTTCCATGTAAAGAAAACTCGCCCATAGGCGAGCTTTTAGGAGAAGACAGGGACGCAGCCGCCCTTATCTATATTCTAATAATTTGGCAACTGAGCCGAAACGCTTTCTTGCTGGCAATTTATACTCCTATACGAAAAAGAGGTTGGGACATAACTAAATAAGTCACGCTTAGAGACGAACAATATCTATTCAACGTAATACTATTTACTAATAATCAGTTAAGCTGAAATACTTATGTCCCTGCCTCCATGTTTTGTTCTGTTATCCGCTGTCTACTTGTTCATGAGGTCAATTAATACCGCTTTCTGGGCATGAAGGCGGTTGCCGGCTTGCTGAAATACGGCGGAATGAGGGCTGTCAATCACATCTGCGGCCACCTCTTCGCCTCTATGTGCGGGCAGGCAATGTAAAAAAGTGAAGTCATCTTTTGCATGAACAACCAGCTCTTTGTTAACCTGGTAATCATAAAAAGCGGCTTTTCTTTTTAACTCCTCTCCTTCAGATCCCATGCTGGTCCATACGTCACTGTAAATCACATCAGCACCTTTTACTGCCGAAACCTGATCATGAATGATTTCAAGGCGTGACCCTGCAGCTTCAGCCACCTGTTTTGCCTTTTCGATGAATTTTGCCTGAGGCTCGTATCCTGCAGGACAGGCTATTGTCACATCCATCCCGACTTTGGCACCTGCTATCATCAGTGAATTTGCTACATTGTTGCCGTCTCCCACGTAAACAAGTTTATTGCCCGCCAGCCTTCCTTTTATTTCTTTAATCGTCATCAAGTCAGCCAGGGCCTGGCAAGGATGGAATTCATTTGTCAATCCGTTAATGACCGGTACAGAGGCGTGTTTTGCGAGTGTTTCCACAGTGGCCTGATCGTTGGCTCGGATCATAATTCCGTCAACGTATTCTGACAGCACCTTTGCAGTATCTTCAACCGTTTCCCCTCTTCCCATCTGCAGATCGGTTCTGCTCAAAAAGATGGCATTGCCGCCGAGCTGAAGCATGCCTGCCTCGAACGAGACACGCGTTCTTGTAGACGGCTTTTCAAAAATCATTCCAAGGATTTTCCCGGCAAGTGGCTGATCAGGGTGTATTTTCTGTTTTTTCAATTGGATTGCGGTCTCCACATAATGATGGATTTCACCCTTCGTATAATGAAGAAGCGTCAGCATATCTTTCGGTTTCACTGTTGTTCTTTCAATCATTTGGCTTGCAGCAAATTGCATGGCCGTTCACCATCCTTTTGTATAATTATTTTATTTATTGTATTTTTATTCATAACAGCCGAAAAACTTGCAGCCCTATTAGTGGGCTGCGAGTTTTTCTGATGTAATGACTTCAGCTAAGGCTGCAACGGCCTGGTCAATCTCTTCCCATGAAACAGTAAGCGGCGGAAGAAGCCTGATGACAGACGGACCGGCCGGAACGGCGAGCAGCCCTCTTTCCTGTAAATCTGATATGATCGGGGCTGCTTCTTCATCAAGAACAATGCCGGCCATCAAGCCTATTCCCCGGATGCCTTTGATTCTGTCGTTATCAGCCGCCAGCCTTTCCAAGCTGGATTGCAAGTATGCTCCTTTTTCTTCCGTTTCTGCTAAGAAAGCCTCCTGATTGATGACTTCGAGCGTGGCCCTTGCTGCAGCTGCTGCGAGCGGGTTACCGCCGAACGTCGTACCATGGCTTCCCGGTCCGAAGCTTTCAGCCAATTTTTCTTTTCCGATCACCGCTCCTACAGGAAAACCGCTGCCAAGCCCTTTGGCCGCGGTGATAATATCCGGCGAAAGCCCCTCATGCTGAAAAGCGAACATTTTTCCGGTTCGTCCTATGCCAGTCTGCACTTCATCGATAATGAGCAGCGCACCGTTTTCCCGGCACAGCCGCTCCGCTTCCTGCAAAAACGTTTTCTCAGCCGGAATTACGCCGCCCTCACCTTGAACGACTTCAAGCATGACTGCCGCTGTCTCGCTGTCCACCGCCTTTTCAAGGGGTTCTATGTCGTTAAATTTGCTGTATACGAATTCAGGCACAAGCGGACCGAATCCTTCATGAATCTTTGCCTGCCCTGTCGCTGACATCGCGCCGATTGTCCTTCCATGAAAGGATTGGAGGAATGTGACAATCTTCTTCCGGCCGGTATACTTCCTCGCCAGCTTGATCGCTGCTTCGTTTGCTTCAGCGCCGCTGTTACAGAAAAACACCTTGCCGCCGCCGGCCGCTTTGCTCAGAAGCCGGGCTGCTTCCTCCTGTTGCCTGATCGTAAATAAATTGGATACGTGCCAGACCCTGTCAAGCTGGTCTTCAAGCGCTTTTTGGACTGCAGGATGGCGGTGGCCAAGATTGCAAACACCGATTCCGGATATGAAATCGAGATATTCATTCCCATTTTTATCTGTCACCTTCGTCCCTTCGGCCGAAACCACTTCGATATCCCATCGTTTATATGTCGGAAATAAATAATCCATAAACTCCTCCTTTACACTGCGCCTGCTTTTCCCGTTTTTGTTATAGCTGTTCCGATTATCGTCCCGGTCCCCGGCTCGGAAAAAGAGTCGACACCGACAATTTTGACTTCTTTCAAGTTCCGTTCCAGGACTGCGAGCGCCGCCTTTACTTTCGGCAGCATTCCGCCATGAATCGTCCCATCAGCGATATACCCGTTCACTTCCTCATGGGTTAAGGAAGGTATCAGTTCTTCTTCTTTTAAAATGCCCGGCACATTTGTGACAAACAGGATTGATTCAGCACCGAGCGCTTCTGCAACCGCTCCTGCAGCTGTATCTGCGTTAATATTGAAACGGCTTCCGTTTTCATCAAGGCCGATCGGTGCGATCACCGGAATGACATCCAGATCAATCAGCTTTTCGATCAAATCGGTCCGGACGGATTTGACACTGCCTACAAACCCCAGTTTATCAGGATCGATTGCCTGCGCTTTGATAAGGCCGCCGTCACATCCAGAGAGTCCGATCGCCTGGATTCCAAGACCCTGGAACTTGTTGACAATCCGCTTATTCACCCGGCCGGCAAGAATCATCTCGACTACATCCATCACTTCAGCGGTCGTCTTGCGAAGGCCGTCGATGAATTCAGATTGCACATTGAATGCTTTCAATGCTTTCTTGATTTCCGGCCCGCCGCCGTGGACTATGACCGGTTGTTTTCCATCCTGCTTCAACTTGCTGATTTTTTGATAAAACTGATCTGTCAATTCATCAAGCGTACTCCCGCCGCATTTAATGACAACGCAATCTTTTTGCACAGATTATCCGCCTTCCTTTATGTGCGATAGCTCGCATTTATCTTCACATAATCATAAGTCAAATCGCATCCCCACGCTTTGGCTCCGGCCTTGCCGACGTTCAGGTTCACACTGATCTCCACTGTTTCGTTTTTCAGATATTCAGACACGCCGGCTTCCGAAAACGGAACAGGACTGCTTTTTTCAAGAACACTATACGGTCCGATATAAATATCGACAAGCTCCGGGTCCACGAGAACATCAGCATGCCCTATTGCACCGATAATTCTTCCCCAGTTAGCATCCGCTCCGTAAACGGCAGTTTTCACCAGACTGGAACCGACCACTTTTTTCGCCACGACACCTGCCTCTTCTTCCGTCTGCGCACCATGCACATTCACTTCAATCAGCCTTGTGGCACCTTCTCCATCCCTGGCAATCATCTTGGAAAGGTCCTGGCAAACCAGTTTGAAGCCTTCCATGAAATTCGGCCAATCGGGATGCGTTTCATCAAGCGTTTCATTTCCAGCCATGCCATTTGCCATGGCAACCACCATATCGTTTGTCGAGGTTTCACCGTCAACTGTGATGCGATTGTATGTTTTGTCTGTCGCTGTGCGCAAAGCCGAATTGAGAGCACCCGGATCAATCTTCGCGTCTGTCGTCATAAATGCAAGCATGGTCCCCATGTTCGGGTGAATCATCCCCGAACCTTTCGCTGCCCCGGCAATCGTCACTTCAGCCGAGCCGACTTTCACCTTGTAGCACGCTTCTTTCGTTGTCAGGTCGGTTGTTAAAATCGCTTCGGCAAAGTCCTTTGCATTCTTATTTCCCGCTGCCGGTTTCAATCGTTTCATATTCTTTTCAATTTTTTCGATTGGGAGCCGCTCGCCGATCACTCCGGTTGATGCCACTGCCACCCGATGCTCAGGAATGGAATAATGACTGGCGCACAGCTTTCTCATCCTGTATGCGTTTTCCAGTCCTTCTTTTCCTGTACAGGCGTTTGCGTTGGCGCTGTTCACCAACACAGCCTGCAGCTTCCCATCCGCCGCAAGGCTCTCCCTAGTCACTGATAGCGGGGCAGCCTGAAAATGGCTTTTCGTATATACAGCAGCACTTTCAGCCGGAACTTCACTGATGATCACGCCAAGGTCTTTCCGCTTATATTTCAAGCCGGCGTGAATCCCTGCTGCTGTGAATCCTGCAGGGCTGGTGATGCTTCCATTCTCAACTTTTATCGGACGTTCAGTCGTTAATGTGATCAAACTATTTCTCCCTCCATTTTTTATGGATAAACCGGCACTTGTTTCAATCCGGTTTTTTCATCAAATCCGAAACGTACGTTCATATTATGGACAGCCTGCCCAGCTGCACCTTTTACAAGATTGTCAATGGCCGATACGATTGTGGTTCTGCCGGTGCGGGGATCGACAGAGAACCCGATGTCACAAAAATTGGAGCCGCGGACTTCCTTTGTCGCGGGCACATCTTCTGGGTCACGTATTCGTACAAACGGTTCACCGGCATATTCATCCATGTATATGCCTGACACATCCTTTTCAGTCAGGCCTTTGTTCAACTCGACATATATGGTAGAAAGAATCCCCCTGACCATCGGCACCAGGTGGGTCGTAAACGAAATCGGGCCTGTACTGCCGTCCCATTTGGAAAGCTGCTGCTCAATTTCAGGAATATGCTGATGCCGGTTCACTTTGTACGCTTTAAAGTTCTCGCTCATTTCCCCGAAATGGGCAGTCAATGATGTGCCGCGACCCGCACCCGATACGCCCGATTTTGCATCGACGATGATACGGCGGGGATCTATCAGCCCGTTTTTCAGGAGCGGGCCAAGCGCCAGTAATACAGCCGTCGGGTAACACCCGGGATTCGCTATCAAATTTGCCGACCGGACATTCTCTTTCTCCCACTCAGTCAAACCATACACTGCTTCATCCAGGAATGCGGAATCAGGTGCAGGCTTGTTGTACCATTTTTCATAGTCTGCAGAGTTCTTGATGCGGAAATCTCCAGAAAGGTCAATCACGGTAAGTCCTTCCTGTATAAGCTGAGGTGTCAGTTTGGCGGAAACACCGGATGGCGTTGCTAAAAAGACGACATCCGCTTCGATCTTTTGAGGTTCAATCTTTTGCAGGACAGGATTCATCCCGGATCCAGCAAGGTGTGGAAAGAGTCCAGAAAGGGATTCTCCCGCTTTAGATGATGAGTAGACTGTAATATTGCTGACATGGTCGTGGTCGTTCAATAATCGGATAAGCTCTGCGCCCCCGTAGCCGGTGGCACCTATGATTGCCGCTTTCATCGTTCCCCTCCCAGATTATTTCTTCAATTATAAGTGTGAATAAAAATAAAATCAATTGTATATTTAATCTTTTTTTGATTTTTTAACCCACTCCTTGATCCCTTATAAAAAAGAAAAAAGATAAGCTTTTTACTCCATTCCGGTAAAAGCTTATCTTCAAAATATAAACCTATTATACATAACTGAAAATTCTAAATCAACGCGAATTTTCTGGTAATGGAAATGAGATACAATCATTTACAGGGTTTTCAGCCATTCTCGGCTGCTTTTCCTTTAAATATCTCTATCTATATAACTGATTATCATACATGCCGCAAATTTACCGATCAAAACGGATAAACGACCGGTATCAAGATAAGCATGATGAATGCCAGTATGATCTGCAGCGGAACGCCTGCTCTGGCAAAGTCACTGAATTTGTAACTTCCCGCAGTCATGACAAGCGCATTAGGAGGAGAAGCCATCGGCGTTGAAAAAGCCATACTCGCCGACACAGCAACGGCAATGAGCAAAGGGTATGGGCTTACACCCATTTGTTCCGCCGCGGTTACGGCAATCGGCGCAAAGATGACTGCAGTTGCCGTATTGCTGATGAATTGACTTAACAGCATTGTTACGAAATAGAAACCGGCCATTACGGCATAAGCCCCAAACGAACCGAGCAAATCGAGCATGCCGTCTGAAATAAACTTCACTCCTCCTGTCTTTTCGAGCGCAGTTGCCATCGGCAACATACCTCCGAGTAAGATGACTGTTTCCCAGTTTATGCTGTTGTAGGCTTCTTTAGTCGTCCGCAGGCTGCCGCTTGCCGCCATCAGCATCGCAGCGATCAAGACGGCGGTCACTGTCTCAACGATTCCAAATGTCATAAGGATCAGCATCAAAAGCATGATGGCTCCGGCCACCGGCGCTTTAGACGTTATCGGCTCTTTGCCGGCCTGTTCATCCGGACGACCGACAACGACAAGATCTGCAGATGTTTTGGCAAGCAGCCCGATACTTTTCCAGCTTCCCTGAACAAGCAGTGCATCCCCATTTTGAAGTTTTGCTGCATCAACGCCGGAGTGAATATACTTCTCTCCTCTTTTCACCGAAAGGATATTAAGGTTATACCGGTCCCTGAATTCAAGTTCACTAATCGTACGGCCGACAAAAAACGACTGCGGCGCAATAAGCATTTCACTGATTCCGACATCACTCGAAATAAGTTCATCGACAAGCAATTCTTCTGTTTCGGGAAGTTCCGACAGGTCAAAATCTGCCGCAAAGCGTTCAGCATTCTGATGAGAACCGAACAATAGGAGCTGATCTCCCTCCTGAATGCGGAGCTCGGCCCTTCCCACTTCCGGTTCGTCATTTCTTACCAGTGACTTCAGCATCTTTCCTTTACGATTTACTTCCAGAATAGTAAGCCCGTACTCTTTCCCGGCATTGATTTCAGAAATGGCCCTGTCGGCCAGTGGAGAATTTGCCGGAACTTCTAACTCGTGAAGCCTTTCGGTCAAATTATAGAGTCCGGCGAGGGTCTGCGGCGTCCGTTCGGACATCTCTGTTCCAGCAGCAGATGATTCACTTCCGAAAAGCCATTTGCGAAACAGCAAAATATAAATAATGCCAACAGCAAGGCCGACCAACCCGACCGGTGCCAGTGAAAAAAAGGTAAGTGGGTCATAGCCGCTTTCCCGAAGTGTATCACTGATTACAAGGTTTGGCGGAGTTCCAATCAATGTCCAAACCCCGCCAAGACTGCTTGCGTAAGCAAGCGGTATCAAAAGCTTTGAAGGATTAAGGCCAATTTCGCCTGACAACGTCATGATGACAGGGAGTAAAACTGCCACAGTTCCGGTATTGCTGATGAACCCGCTGAACATCCCGACAAGGCCCATCATGAGAATCAGCAGCTTGACTTCACTCCCTCCGGATAATTTAAGAATACGCGTGCCGATCATTTGAGCAAGTCCTGTTCTCAAAATTCCTGCCCCTACCACAAACAAGCCGGCTATCATCACAACCACCGGATTGGCAAAACCCGCCAGCGCTTCCTCAGCGTCTATAATTCCGAACAGCAGCAGGGCAAGCAGTGAGCCCAATGCCACAAGATCAATCCGGAATTTTCCTGTCAAAAACATTGCTGTCACAATACCTAAAATAATAAATGTCATCGTCATATCATCCGGCATTTAATCACTCCTCGTCCAGCATAGCGCATTTCCATAATAGCATTTGCACAAATATTGATATGCACCAAAAATAAAACGCTCTCTTCCGGTCCTTATTTTTTGTATTTCCGGAATCAAGGATCGTGACACCCGATTTACGGCATATGTATTTTTTTACAAAACTGTTTTCGCAAACATTGGTGCTAATTTGAAAAGAAGAAGCGTTTTGCACTGCAGGTACTCATTTTCGGAAGTTACACAGGAGGCGGCGTCTCCAAGAAGAGTTTCAATTTAATTATTCTACCTATACTCCTGGTGCCTCACCTGTCCACTGCCTCTGAGAGTTCTGCCAACGTCCAATAAACCTGTTATTTTGAACAGCGTAAGACGCTGGCAAGTATACGAATAGCAGCAGGATATACCCTATGCTTGCCGCTTATTCTTCCCAGAGGGGATCAAAGCAGCTATCGCTCGGAGCTGTATGACTCAGCTATATCCAAAATATGTTATCCGGCACTTTGGTGAAACCAACAATCATTAAAAAAAAACTTCAGGACAAATGCGCAAGACGTCCGCTTAGCGGCGTACGCATAAGCGGGGTTCCCGCTCTTTCCTACCGGAGGGGATCACCGTTTATGACGATAGCCGCCGGCGCCTGGAGCTGGACGATTCCCTCCTGGCTTTAAATCCACAACACTTACATTTTATAATTTCCTTAACAGCAAAAAAGGAGAAGGCACATCACTCACCCTCTCCCACAGCTTCTTTTTTCATTAAAAACGATGCGGCCAAATTGCCCGGCAGTACCGGCTTGCTGTATAAGTAGCCCTGCACTCTTGTACACCCGAGCTGAAGCAGCATGTCTTTCTGCCCCTCCTGTTCCACACCTTCAGCGATGACACTTAGGCCAAGGCTCTTAGACATATGTATAATTGTTTCTGTAATTGCCGCATCTTTTTGTTCCTGTAAAATATCATGAATAAATGATTGGTCAATTTTAAGGACATCAATCGGAAATCGTTTCAAATGGCCGAGGGATGAGTATCCCTTGCCGAAATCATCAATTGCGATACCCACTCCGAGTTCCTTCAGCTGCTGAAGAATCGAAATTGTCTCTGCGGTATTCCGCATCGCCCCTTCAGTGATTTCAATTTCCAGGCAAGACGGCGGAAGATTATACTTTTGCAAAGAAGCGGCGATAATGTTTACGAGATCGGCCTGCTGGAATTGTTTAGCGGACAGATTCACAGCAATCCGAACAGGTTTGTAACCCTCAGAGAGCCATTCGCTATACTGCCGGCATACTTCTTCAAACACCCACATGCCAATCGGAATGATCAGTCCGGTTTCTTCCGCAAGCGGGATGAATTCACCGGGAGGAACTTTCCCATATTTCCCGCTTTCCCAGCGCAGCAATGCTTCTACCCCTATGATCGTACCTGTACGGACATCCAGCTGCGGCTGGTATTCGAGGTGAAAGTCACCCTTCTCCAGACCCTGTCTAAGTTCTGTTTCCATCATAAATGTGCGTGAGTTATTTTTCTCCATCGTATTATTATAAAAACGATAATGGCCTTTGCCATTTTCCTTAACGCGATACAGCGCATTATCCGCATTTTTTATGATGGTTTCTTCATCGCGCCCATCCTGTGGAAACATGCTGATGCCGATACTCACCGAAATGTAAAAATGCTGCCCTTTTATGATAAAAGGATCATAAAATGACGTTATAATCTCTTCAGCAAGCGAACTCGCCCTGTTTCTGTCGGTCTGTTCAAGCAGAATGATAAATTCATCTCCGCCCTGCCGGAATACGGAGATACCTTCATCTGAAAGGGCCTGTATGCGTTTGGATACTTCAACTAGCAGTTTATCACCATAGCTGTGCCCGAGTGCATCATTTAAGTATTTGAACCGGTCAATATCAAGATACATCACCGCCGCCTGCCCGTTAGTCCTGTCAGCTTTTGCAAAGGAGGCCTCCATTTGCAGGGAAAGTGAACTCCTGTTCGGAAGGCCCGTGAGACTGTCGTGGTAAGCCATGTATTCAATCATCCGTTTATTACGGTTTTGGTCGGTTACATCTTTCGCGATCACATATACACCTGTCACCCGCTCATCGACGAAGATAGGGGCTGTCTTCAATTGAATTTGCTTGACCGCCCCATCGAGATTTCTCATTTCCGAATTCGTTTCCTGGTTGCGCGCCTCTTTCATCGTTATGCTCAAGCTGTATTCAAACGGGGTCTTACATCTCTCAAACAGCAGGCTGCTGAACGGGATATTGAATAGAGTACCGGCAGAGAGGCCGGTCAATGTAACGGCAGCGGGATTGGCGCTTGTTATATTCCCATCCTGGTCGAGCGAGAAAACCGCGTCCATGTTATGGTCGAAAAGCGATTGGTACCTCTGTTTGTTGATGTTCAGCTGCTGCTTTTCCAAAACACTTTGCGTCACATCGCGCGTCACTGATACGACATACCTGCATTCATGGTCGGCATCCAAGATAGGCGTCAGTATGGATTCTCCATAAAAGATTCTTCCGTTTTCCATCTTCAGCAAATCCTGATAGGAATACGGCTCCCTCTTATTGACAACATGTTCATAGGCTTGCTGCAGCTGCCCGGCCGCCTCCTTAGACAGCACCTCATCAATGTACTTGCCTATTGCAGTTTCCGGAAGCCCGGCCACTTCACGGGCTTTGTCATTTACCTCAACATACCGAAAAAGAGGTCCTTCTTCGACCTTCATCAAAAAAACCAGATCTTTTACGGCATTAAAAATGGTCTGGTGTATGAATTGCTCGATCCGTTCGCTTTTAAGCAAACTGTTGAAATCTTCCTGAAGTGCATTTTTTATCCGGCTCATGTGCTTTCTCCCTGTTTAAGAAATCGTTTTCAAAAATAGCCAATTTTATCTATTATTGTATCATAAACGACGATATCCGACATGCCGCCAGTAAAAATTCCCTTTGTTCCAATGGGTATCGGAGCATCTTTTCACAGAAAACTCACATACGAAGCCGGCGCCAGGGGCGGCTATAGACCCAGGCCTATCCAGAACAGCAGAATGCTTCCTCCTGCGGATAATAGGATGTAAAGAAAACCAGATCCGTATTTTCCGCTGCGAAAAAGCTGCAGAGCTTCATTACTGAAAGTGGAAAAGGTTGTGAGAGCCCCGAAAAATCCGGTTGTAACAGATAGAAAGATAAATCCATCAGGACTGTTATCATATAATGACATAAATATGCCGAGACCGAACGAACCCGCCCAATTTGCAGCAATCATCGCAAAAGGAACCGGAGCCTTTTCCTGCACGTTTTTCAGCAACACGCCGATTGAAAGCCTGAGCAGCGCTCCGAAAAAGCCCCCTGTCATCACTGCGAGTATATTCATCAGCTCCCTCCTTCTGCTTCCCCAACGTTACGTTCGGCTGCCCGCTCCCCGGCAGCGTATCCGAAAAAAGCGGAAAATATCCCTGCTGCCAGGGATATTGAAATGTACAGAACAGCGGTGCCGGCGAATTCTCCCCCAAGGGAAACCGCTTCACCTGCAAAAGCGGACATCGTAGTAAAGCCTCCAAGCAATCCCGTACCTACACTGTTGTATATCCATCTATCCACATGTTTTTTCGATTTATAACCGATCAGGATTCCGAGCAGAAAACTCCCGAATACATTGGCAAGCAGCGTACCTGTCGGAAATCCGTCTCCATTGAAAATTATACTGAAGTAATATCGGCCAGCTGCACCAAGCGCCCCGCCAAGTCCTGTTCCAAAAATGTTCAACATACCCGTACACCTCTGCTCCCGTAACCAAATTGTAATATCACCATGAGTTTAACATCAAAATCACAGGGGTATTCAATGAACCATACACAGAAAACCAGCATTTCACACATAAATATCCTGCCAAAATATATACTCAACAAGGAGGACTTCATAATGATAGAAAAAACATTTGTTATCCATAAGCCGGTTTCAACTTCAGAAATTTATGATTTCATAAATACTGCACAGAATTCCGAAAGCCGGATTCAAGTTTTTTACAACCAGTCCGGCACTTCCCAGCAATATATTGATTTTACTACACTTCTTTTATCCCTTCAGGAAAACGATACAATTATCCTGACGGCAGACGGCCCTGATGCTGAAAAAACGGTCAATGACCTTCGTGACACTCTTTCATCTTCAATCCTGGAATCCGGCATTCTAGAGATCGCCCAAAACATCGCGAGCTATGAAGATAAGCAAGAAACCGCAGGACAGTAAACAGCATTACATTGACTATTGCCTTTCTGCCGGCATTTATAAACACGCGGATGGAAGGCAGCTTTATGAACTAACAACCAGGGAATTGAAAGAGATTTCAAAACTAAAACAAACAGCAGCCGTAAAAGGATAAGAAATAGAGTGGAAATGAGCAGACCAAATCATTATGTGATTTGGTCTTGTTTCGTATATCTGTGAATATGACATTTTTGTATAAAATAACCATCTAAGATAAAAGTGGAATAGCACTTCATGCGCCACTTGATTGGAGCGGAAGGGGCTCGACTCCTCGAAAATAAAAACCAATTTCTTCATGCGGTATCAAGATCCCGCTGCGTAAATCAACTCCTCGTTCTAAAATGCAACTTTTCGAACAGTCTATTATCCAGATTTATTCTATTAAATCTAGCTTCAGCTGAACAAGGCCAGCAAAAGCAAAACGCATGGATAGTGAATCCATACGTTTTTATAGGCGATTACTATATTATTTTGACTTGTTAATTCAACAGTTGCTTTTTCCAGTACCTGATCATGAATAACTCTGCATATCAAACACGTTTTTGCCTTTTAAATAAAGTCGGGGCAAGGAACAGCAGTGAAGCGATGACAATTATGCTCATCGTTACCGCAAGAACAAAGTGGTCCCCTGCTTCACCTGTTTCCAGCAGGCTGCCGGCATGCCCGGTAAGTGTGCCTGGCGACCAGAACAGCAGCGATTTCAATACACTGGACAATATCGACAGTGCCAGTACAACCCCAATGGATAAAAAGGCGATACCGAGGCTGTTTTTCATCAATGTGCTTAAAAAAATCGTAACAGTCACGACAAAAGTTAAAAACAGCCCATAAACAAAGAAACTTGAGATTGCCGGACCAGCTTCAACCGGTCCGATGAGCAACTCCGTATAGTACCATGCTGCCGCAAAACCGAGGATGAGCGCGAGCCATGCAACCAGTACGGCAGCCGTCCACTTCGCTGTAATAAACGATGTCTTAGAAACAGGCTTTGCAAGTATAAGGCCGGCAGTCCCGGCAGTCCGCTCCGACGAAACCGCTCCCATCGAACTTAACACAAGAACAAGGACACCCATCTGGGTGAACTGGGCGAGGGCGGAGTTCATTACAGCGCCTGGAGGCGGGATCGGTATCTCAATGACCGTTCCTTCCGGCAGGTCACCGAAGTTTTCCATCAGGTCAGGCATATAGTATGACGAAATGGGCTGCATCAAGCCAAACACAGCAAATACAAGCGGTATCCAGACCCATTTGTAATTCCGCATCATTTCAACTGTTTCCTTTTTGAACAGTACGAGCCATTGTTTCATTTTCCTGTCACCATCTTTAAGAAGACATCTTCAAGGGTTGTCTGCCCTGCTTCGAATTTTTGCAGACTTTTCCCTGTCGCAGCAATGTCTTCAAGAATTTCTTTTTGAGCAGCAGATACATCGCTGACGACAAGCCTCGCTTTGCCTTCGTGATAATTTGTTTCCCCTGCCCAGTTCCGCTTTTCCCATGAGGCTACCAGTTCGTTCAGGTCATCTGCTGACTCTATTACAATGACAGGTTCCCGCTGGGAGCGCCTCAATTCATGAAGCGGGCCTGAAAGGACATTTTTCCCACCGGCAATGATATAGACATCGTCGGATACTTCTTCAGCATCATGAAGGATATGGGTTGAAAATAAAATCGTTGTTTTCTTCTTTAGCTTCCGGATGAGATCCAGCACTTCATAACGGCCGATCGGATCAAGTGATGATACCGGTTCATCCATGATCAGCAATTTAGGATCATGGATAATAGCCTGAGCCAGGCCGAGGCGCTGTTTCATCCCGCCCGAATAAGATGCGGTTTTTTTAGCCCCTGCATCCGCAAGCCCGAACATTTCCAGATAATAGGAACTCTTTTCCTGTGCTTCCCGCTTCGGGATGCCGCATAATTCTGCCGCATATTGAAGAAACTCTTTGCCGGTCATCCACGGGTAAAAAGCGGGATACTGAGGCAGATAACCTACGGCAGATCGGAAGTCCCCTCCTTCTTGTCCTTTGAATGTGATCCGGCCGCCGTCTTTTTCAAGAAGGCCTGTCAAAATGTTTAATGTTGTTGTTTTGCCAGCGCCATTTGGGCCCAGCAGGGCCGTACAGCTCCCCTCTTCAATTGTCAGCTCCAAATCATCGAGCACCTTTTGTCCATTGAAAGATTTTACAAGTCTTTCGGCTTTCAAGAGTGACATTACGCTTTCCGCCTTCCAAACAGGAAATAGATGACCGGCCCAATCAAGTTAATGAATATGATGACAAACACCCAAATAATTTTCGAGCCATTCGTCTGTTCGGCTTTCGCCAGGTCGACAAGCGCCAGTACCATGAGCAGCAGTTGTATGACGAGCAGCGGTGCGATTAATCCCCAATTGATATCCATATTCCCACCCCATTTGTATTTAGATAATTAGATAATCTTCTAAATAATACTTTACGCTCCGAGTTTCTTTCTGTCAACGTTTTCATTAAATATTCACATTGTTTCCCCTAATCAAGTTGATACGTTCTTTAAGTCGATTATGCTAGAATTATGGAAAACAGGATTTGATTCCGAAACGAAAGGAAGACAAATGATGAATCAGCGCACACGCACTTTTGCAGCATTGGCAGCAGCACTTTTCCTCCTTGCTCTGACAGCCTGCGGCGGCAGCAATTTTGACGGTGATTTCAGCTATGAAGTACAGGACTTCTCGTATGTGAACCAGAATAGCGAAAAAGTGTCACTTGACGATCTCAAAGGAAAACCATGGCTGGCCGATTTTGTTTTCACAAACTGCAACACCGTATGTCCGCCCATGACAGCGAACATGTCGCGCATACAGGAAAAACTGAAGAAAGAAAACATCGATATGCAAATTGTTTCCTTCAGTGTTGACCCTGAGGTTGATACACCTGAAACATTAAAGGCGTTCGGTGACAAATTTGATGCCGATTACGACAGCTGGCATTTCCTTACCGGCTATGACCAGGAAGAAATTGTCACACTTGCCCGCAAATCATTCAAAACCCTGGTTCAAAATGACCCAAGTTCTGACCAGGTTATTCACGGCACCTCTTTTTACCTTGTTGACCAGGAAGGAAACGCTGTAAAAAGCTATGATGGGCTGGATGTTCCATATGAAGAAATCATCGATGATGCAAAAGCCATCACAAAATAATGAAAAAGCTTGAAAAAATTACCTGAGACGTATAAATGACTGAAAAATTCCTTTATAATAATAAATACGACAGGCTTTTAAACTTTGTGGCAGCGGCATTACTGCTGCCGCAGAGGCAGTTCAGACACCAATAATTGAAAGGAGTTCCCGCCATGCAATCACACCAATCAGGCCGCAGCAAAAAACAGCAGAATGAGCTGCCCCCCGCTAATCCTGATAACCTTGCAAAAGCTGTGTACACCGTTAACCGCCACGCCAAGACAGCGCCCAACCCCAAATTTCTTTACTCGTTAAAAAAGAAATCGCTTCAAAAGCTGCTGAAAGAAGGAAAAGCCAGGAAGATCGGCCTGCACTTTTCCCCGAATCCGAAATACAGCCAGCAGCAATCAGACCTCCTCGTGTCTGTAGGAGAGTATTACTTTCATATGCCACCTGTAAAGGAAGACTTCCAAACACTTGAACACCTGGGCAAGACAAGCCAGTCATACCGTAATCCAAAAGCTCAAATGCCGCTGAACCAGGCAAAAAAACTGCTGGAACGGTATACAGGTTACAAAGAAAAGGATGAAACTCATCCGCCCAAACAAAAAAAGTATGAAAAACCCGTCTTTAAACGGCTCGGTGAGTCTTACCGCTGAACACTGTTCTTTATCAGGAAACCGGAAAACCCGGTTTCCTTTTTTACTGCTTAATTTGCAGAACCTGATCATCGTTTTTCGAGTATGAAAATACCCGCTCCGGCCATAGCGGCCCCCATGCCGGCCATGATGAGTGCTGGCTGTACGACTCCTTGCAGGCCTTCATGATAAAGGGCTACCGCTTTCATGCCTTCCACCGCATAAGAGAGCGGAATCAGCTTAGAGATCCAGATTAAAATATCTGATGTCACGATTTCAATCGGCCAGTAAGCGCCCCCCAGCATAGCGCTCGATACCGCAATCAAAGGAACGATGCTGCTCAGCTGCTTCATATTTTTCACAAACGCGGAAAGCAGAAGACCGAGTGCAGTAATAGCGAACACGAACGGAAGCATCACCGCAAAAATCAATCCCCAGCTGTCCCCCCAGTCGAATCGGAACACATATTTCCACAAGGCAGCGAGCAGGATCACCTGAAAGGTACCGATCAAAAAACTGTAAAAGAAATTTCCGGCATATATTTCCCACCTGGTAACCGGTGAGACGACAAGCCGGCTGAAAATCCCCTTTTCCCTGTCTTCGACCAGCTCCCCGACTGAAAAAATAACGGTGAACATGACGAAGAAAAGC
The DNA here is from genome assembly GCF_001644195.2 of Bacillus marinisedimentorum. Taxonomy (NCBI): domain Bacteria; kingdom Bacillati; phylum Bacillota; class Bacilli; order Caryophanales; family Bacillaceae; genus Bacillus; species Bacillus marinisedimentorum. The sequence goes on from NZ_LWBL02000019.1 coordinate 47,837, forward strand.
GTGAAGCCGAGTGAGGATTGGAGCTGCTGATCATAAAGGAACCCGCCTTCTTCCTCAACGGTTCCGGTATGGACTGCAAAAGCCGGCGTACTGCGTTTTTCATAAGAGTATGCCGCTAATGCAGCCTGCCTGACAGTCGCCTCCGCCGCTCCTGTGCCTTCAGCAAGCCCGGCTGTAATGAGAGACACTGTATATTGCTCATCAGCCAATTCGCGAGCTTCCTGCAAGACTTCGTTTTGAGCTGAATAAAAAACCTGGCTTTCTTTCACCTTCAATACACGGATACTTGCCTTGCTGCCCGAACGTATATCCTCTTGAAACCCGTTCGGGATGATAAATGCAGCTTCTGCATTTCCCGCCGTTACTTCATCCTCTGCTGTTTGCTTCTCCATAGTTTCAAATGTAAAGACATCCGATTCGCTGAGTGCTGATATCAGTTTCCTGGAAAGCTCTGTTTCATCTTCATCCACAATCGGCACAGTCACTCTGTATTCCGTATTGGCAAAACCGAAAGCAGCCGTGAAGGCAACCGGAAGAATCAACATAAGCAAAAACGTTTTCGGATTGTGTTTGAAATTCATGAGCCTTGCCCATAAAACCGCTCTCATGTCATGTCCCCCTTCCTGGCATGAACATAAAACACCAGTGAGCCTGCCAGAAACAGTACGCCGGCAGAAGCTGCAAACCCGGCCAGATACATGTAAAGGTCAGATAACGGATAGCCCTGCATCGTTTTCATAAAAGCCTGCAAGCCCATGCCGTTAGGTGTCCACTTACCTGCAATAGCCATTGCTTCAGGGAGCTGGCTGATCGGGATGAAGCTTCCGCCTATCAGCGCCATGACCTGAATGCCTGCATTTTCGAAAAAAGCTGTTGCTTTCCCATTATCATTTTTGAAATTCAAACCGGCTAGAATCATGGAAAAGCCGCCGACTGACAATGACATGAGTAAAACGAGAATCACTACCTGCCCCCAGGCTCCCCACTCAATTCCAAAAGCAATCTTTGTTCCAATGATCAAAACACTTAGCTGGAGGGCAGCAAGAACAGCACCGCTTAAAAACGTTCCGGCGGCAATCCGGTGCAATCCGGCGCCGCCTGCTATCATGCGCTGAAGGGTGAAATTCTTCTTCTCTTCCAGGAAAGACTGTGAAACGGCTCCGGCGGTAAAAAGCATAAACATTACACTCATGGCAGCCGCGTAATATTGAAATCCATCCAGCGGTTCCCTGGCAGGCACTCTTTCCTCGGTCAGCTCGATCACCGTTTTGGATTGTAATACTTCTTCCATGAAAAACGGCAGCCCAGCAAAGCCCGCTTCCGACGCATCGATTTCAGCCGCCGTCGCAAGATAAGCATTTTTAGCCGCTGCAGCATCTGCCAGGCCATCCGTGAACCGTTTTACAAGATCTTCCGCAATCATCCCGCCGAACCCTGACTCAGAACGTTTTTCGAACCTGATGTCCACTTGTTCGCCATCACCTGTTACAAATTGAAGCAAAGACTTGTAATAAAAATGTTCCGGAAAGGTTACGACCGCTGTCAATTCGCCGTCCTTCAGCATCGCTTCCGCTTCTTCGGCTGAGAGCTCTTCATATTGCAAAAATTCCCGGACCTGCCTGTTTTCAAGGACAGCGTTTTTGAACTGGCTATATAGATCCATTTGCTCAGGTAATCGCTGATCAGAAAGCAGCACCATTGCCCCGGGCAAACTGTCGGCTATTTTATGCTGGAATCGTTCAATATCTGCTTCTTTATCCGCTTCCATTACGACCCCGAGCTTGATATCAATATTCCCCGCAGGCGCATCCATGAACTTTCCAATTGAAAAACCAAGTATTGCCGTCAGGACAAACGGCATCAGCAGGATGATCAGCAGCGTCTTTTTGTCTCTTATGATACGCTTCATATCTTTCAGAATGAGATTTCCAATCATCGTGTATCCCCCTAATCTCTTAGCGCCCGCCCCGTCATATAAAGGAAAACATCTTCAAGCGTCGGTTTTTTCACCTGGACAGATATCAAGTCGGCCCCGGTTTTCTCGGCAGCTGAGAGGATAAGTCTCAGGAGGCCGCTGTTTTTGTCTCCAGCCAGCTCATAAAGGCCTTCCGCTTTTTTTTGGACGCTTTTCATCTCCTGCATCTCCCTCAGGGTATTGATAAACTTTACATTATCTTCTTCTATCGCAAGTTCGACGATATCACTTCCCGAAACTTCATCTTTCAGCTGTTCCTTCGTGCCAGCGGCAATCATTCTCCCCTTATCCATTATGTAAATGCGGTCACAGAGAAACTCCACTTCTTCCATATAGTGACTGGTGTATAAAATCGTCATCCCTTGACGGTTCAGACGCTTGACTGTTTCCAGAATATGATTACGCGATTGGGGATCGATGCCTACAGTCGGCTCATCCATTACAAGCAGCTTTGGATTATGCAGCAGAGCCGCACCGATGTTAAGCCGTCTTTTCATTCCCCCTGAATAAGTGCCCACTTTCGATTTCAGCTTTTCATGAAGTCCGATGATTTCTGCAACCGCCTTAATCTTTTCCTTCAGCTCCACCCCTTTAAGCCCGTGAACTTTTCCGAAAAACGCTAAATTTTCAAAACCGGTAAGTTCCGGATAAAGCGCAATATCCTGTGGCACCACTCCTAAAAGGGTGCGGAGCTTTTGCGGATTGGCTTTGATATCCTCTCCGCGAAGCAGAATCTCTCCGCTTGTTGGTTTTAATAAGGATGTAATCATATTGATTGTCGTTGATTTCCCTGCGCCGTTGGGGCCCAGAAATCCTAAAATTTCCCCCTCCTCAATATAGAAATCGATGCCGGCTACCGCATTGACGTCCTTGAATGTTTTTGCCAGACCTGTTGCTTCCATCAGTTTCATCGCTTATCACTCCCTGCTCGTTGAACTGCTGAGTCGATTAAATGAGTCTATTTTACCAAATCTGATATGGTATTCTACTAAACATCTGTTTTTCCTTTGCATCCAAAAACTCTTTTGTTTACTTTTTATGGACGTGGATAAATATTATAGGTACATACTGACAACCAAAAGGAGCCTGCCCATGAAAAAAGCAGCGATTATCCAAAATCCCGCATCCGGAAACCGGAAGATGCATGAAGCCATTCCTGAGATAAAAAAACAGCTTCTTTCAAAATACGATGACGTTGAAATCTTTGAAACAAAGAAGCCTGGCGACGGTGCGGCCCTCGTTTCCGAATATCACAAAAGCTTTGATTCCATCATCGGTGCAGGCGGAGACGGCACAGTCTATGAACTGGTCAATGCCTTATCACAGTTAGAAGACAGACCGGTTTTCGGGATTCTTCCCGGCGGAACCTGTAATGACTTTGCACGTTCCCTTAATATGCCCTTCGACCCTGAAGGAGCGGCCCGTACCATAGTAGAGGGGGCACGATTTAACATCGATATCGGAAAAGCGGACGATCGGTTTTTTTCTAACTTTTGGGGAATCGGCCTGATCACAACTGTTTCACAGGAAGTGGATTCTGAAATTAAATCATCTTTCGGCAGGCTTGCCTACTATCTTTCCGCTCTTCAAAACGCTGCCAGCGGTGAAGCGTTCCGCCTTCAAGTCAGCTCTCCAGATGGACAGTTTGACGGTGAAGCCATTCTTGCAATTGCAGGAAATGGCCCATACACCGGCGGAATGCGCACCTTTTTTCCAAACTGCAGCACCATGGATGGAAAGCTGGATGTCCTCATTGTCAAAAATGCTTCCATGAAAGCACTCTGGAATCTGTTCCAGCATCGTTTATCAGCAGAAAAGGCTGAAAGTGACGAAATTGTCTATTTCCAGACCAGGGAGCTTCAGATTAATACCGATCCTGTACTTACAGTCGATACAGACGGTGAACGATCGGACACTACACCTGCATCCATCCATCTTCTTCCTTCATTTTTGAGCGTCATCGGCAGTAAATGAAGAAGGGTCAGTCCCTCCTGATAATCAAATAAATAATTAATCCGAGAATAGGAAAAAACAACGTTCCAACCAGCACAACAATTGCATACTCTTTACTGTTTCCATGCCGGAGTGAATCCCGGTATGCCCAGATACTCGTAACAATATTCAAGATGATCAACCCTGCCCCGAACAGCAGGAACAAACCTGCGACAGCGCCAAATGATGCAACAACTGCAAGACTAAGCACAATGACTCCCCCCTTTTTTCATTACTCTATTCTACGGGAATCAGGAAAATAAGTTTCAGTGTTTTTGTCTATAATTATTACCCTCTTCCTTGCATACGTTTTTTCGATAAATGTAATAATAAGGATATGGAAGCTTCCTATGTTGGACTTCAGCAAATTTCCGCGGTACTATTTGCATTCGATCCGAACTGAAAGTATAAGGAGGATTGGCAGGATATGATTTTTGTTCTCCCGATTGCAGCGGTGTCTGTTGTAATGATTGTGATATACACAGGCTCCTTTATTCCCCCGCATTTTCATATTAAGTACTCAGAAAACTACAGCGTATCTTCGGAAATCATCTGGAACACCCTTATAAATATGGACCGGATGGCCGAGCGCAGCCGATTCGCGAAGCGGGTTGAACGAATCGGGAAAAATCATCTCGGGTTTCCAATCTGGCGCGAGTATAGTGGATTTGGTGTATGGTCTGAATTTGAAATCATCGGAAAGATACCATCAAAAAAGCTGACCATCAATTTACTAGACAGCAGTTACGGCATAAAGGGGAAGTGGAGCTACGAATTGGATGAAAAGGACGGAAAAACAACTGTCACCATAACTGAAAACAGTGAAATTCACCAGTTTACGGTGCGGCTTCCGCTTATTTTGACCGGCAGGGATTTTCATACAAGGAAGCGATTCAGAATCCTTGAAAAATCGCTGTCACATCCGGATAGCATACTTACAAGCCACTGACAGGATTCATACATCAATCAAAAGAAGGCGCGCGGCTGCATTAAAGCCGGGCGCCTTCTTTGTGTTGACATGGGTGAATTCGCTTTTGTTTTTTTCCGTTTGGCCCTTCCTGGCTGCTTGTATGATTTCCTGAACCGGAAAACACAGGCCGCGCTCACCTTAGTGAACGTTACAGTTTTCCGTGAAAGGGGAATCGAGCTATGTTTCCGCTGACATGTTAATAAGACTTCCATGCAGAGAGAGCGTTTACCTGAGCAGGTAAGCTCATCATTAATCGGAAGCAGGATAGGCGGTTTGCAGGCCGTCCGGCAGCTCTAATGAATTGACTAAACCCGCTGATTACTAATCAGCGGGAAGAGAACGCGTGATTTACACTTTGTTCGCTCATGATACCTTTTTACTTGTCCCGATTGGTTCACGTTTCCGGTAAACGATATAACTTCTACGCAAATAACGGAGCGGAATGCTGAAAAAGTGGACGAGCCTTGTAAATGGCCAGGCCGCAAACAGCCCGAATGCTGCGGTAATATGGATTTTGAACCAGAGCGGCACCGTTTCCATTAGGCTCGCATCAGGACTCAGCACAAACAGCCCCCTGAACCACGGGCCGATCGTCGTCCGGTAATCGAACCCGTGTGAATCGATATTGGCGAACGTGGCCGACAGGCCGGAGCCCATCACGACAGCCAGGAAGAAAAGGGCGGCCCAGTCACCGATGCTGCTCGTACGCCTCACTCTTTTTACCGTATAACGGCGGTAGATAAATATGGCGAGACCGAGGGCAGCTGCAATACCGGCAGGAAGTCCGCCTGCGATGGCGATATAGTGGTAAGTATATTCGCTTACCCCAATCGCCTCATAAACACCGGCTGGAATGAGAATTCCCATGATGTGGCCGGCTAAGACGAACAGAATGCCCCAGTGAAAAAGGAGACTCCCCCATCTCAACTTCTTCTTTTCAAGCACTTCGCTCGATTTGGCGGTCCATCCGAACTGATCATAGTTATACCTGAAAATGTGGCCGCCGATGAATACGGCAAGTGCAAGGTAAGGGAAAATCACCCATAAAAATTGGTCCATCATAAGGCAGCCCTTCTTTCATGTTCAAAAGTAAATTCTTCAATCACCAGCAGGACGACATCCAGCAATAAAGCATACACGCTTTCCTGCTTGATGAACTGTTCCCTCATTTCTTCGATCGCAGCCTGATATTGATCAAGTACAGGAACGGCATGGTTCTGTGGAGCGAAACCGGCAAATTCAAGCATAAGCGGCAAGTAATCCGGAAGTTCCCTGTCAGTTGTCTGAAACCCCGCTTTGGCATATTTGAGTTTCAGCTGGACAAGCTCCATGCTCCGTTCCCGCTGTTCCCCATGCTGCATATAAGTTACATACAGATTCGTTTTTTTGCCGAAGTCGATTGTATTGACATAAGACTGCCTCAGCTCATCGAGTGTGCGGCTTTGCAAATAATCGACAAACTCACTCAACCGTGCGCTAATTTGCTTATGGGGGACTGATTCGGCAAATTCCCTGCAGTCCTCGAGTCCTTCCTGCCACTCCGCGGATGGATAGGCGAAAAGGTAGGAGATACAGCGGAACAAGTATTGAAAGTTTTCGTTTGCCATTGTTGCTCCCTCCAATCAGGATACTGTGGAACAGGTGCCGGGACCGCCGGCAAAGTCAAGGCCGCAGCTTCCCTGCATATCATACATGTTCTGGGCTTCTTCTTTGTGTGAAGCCGGAATGACGAAACGATCCTTGTATTTCGCGATTGCAAGCAGCCGGTACATATCTTCAACAGACTGCGATGTAAGACCGAGTTCTTCAAGGCGGGCCTCATCTGCTTCCTTTCCTGTTTGCCTGCCGCGCATGTGCAGGCGCATGGCCGCCATTTTCTTGAGAGTCATCCGGATATGTTCGGTATCCCCTGCCGTCAGCAAATTAGCAAGATACTCGACCGGGATCCTCATGTTATCGATTGCCGGGAAAATATCGGCATCAACGGCTTTGCTGCCTTTTCCCTCCACTGCATTCATGATCGGGGAAAGCGGCGGAATATACCATACCATCGGCATTGTCCGGTACTCCGGGTGCAGCGGCAGTGCGATTTTCCAATCCTTGATCATCTTGTAGATAGGTGATTGCTGGGCCGCTTCGATCCAATCAAGCGGAATGCCTTCTTCTTTTGCAGCTTTAACCACTTCCGGATCATTCGGATCAAGAAGCACTTCAAGCTGGGCCTGGTACAGTTCTTTTTCATCTTCCACTGATGCCGCTTCTTGCACTTTGTCGGCATCATACAGCATGACACCCATATAACGGATCCGGCCTACACACGTCTCCGAACAGATTGTCGGCTGCCCCTGCTCCACTCTCGGGAAACAGAGGGTGCATTTTTCGGCTTTGTTTGTCTTCCAGTTGAAATAAACCTTTTTATACGGGCAGGAAGTGACACAATGACGCCACGATCGGCATGCATTCTGGTCAACCAGCACGATGCCGTCTTCTTCACGCTTATACATCGCCCCTGATGGACAGGATGAAACACAGGGCGCATTGATGCAGTGTTCGCAAATGCGGGGCAGGTACATCATGAAAACGTCCTCGAACTCAGTTTTGATCGAGTTTTCCATTTGCTGGACATTCGGGTCCTGCAGCCCGGTCACGTGGCCGCCGGCAAGGTCATCTTCCCAGTTCGGTCCCCATTCAAGTTCAATGAAATCACCGGTGATGGCCGATTTCGGGCGTGCAACCGGCTGATGCTTTTTCTGCGGGCTGTTTGTCAGAGTTTCATAGTCGTACTCCCACGGTTCATAATAATCATCGATTGTCGGCTGGTCCGGATTATGGAAAATGTTCAGCAGCCTGCGGGTTTTGGAACCGGAACGGAGGACGAGCTCCCCTTTCTCCAGAACCCATCCGCCTTTATACTGCTCCTGGTCTTCCCATCTTTTCGGATAACCGATTCCGGGCTTCGTTTCGACGTTATTGAAATACATGTATTCCGCACCCGGACGGTTTGTCCAGGTGTTTTTGCATGTCACGCTGCATGTGTGGCAGCCGATGCATTTATCAAGGTTCATGACCATGCCGATCTGCGCTTTAACTTTCAAGCCACTCTACCTCCTTCAATTTACGAATGACAACATTAAGGTCGCGCTGGTTGCCGGTCGGGCCGTAGTAGTTGAACCCGTAGCTCAGCTGGCCGTAACCGCCAATCATGTGGGTCGGCTTCACATGGATGCGTGTCGGGCTGTTATGGGTGCCTCCGCGCGTGTTTGTCAATTTTGTTCCAGGTACATTTATGTGGCGGTCCTGGGCGTGGTGCATGAACGCCATGCCCCGCGGTATCCGGTGGGACAGCACCGCCCGCGCCACAACAACGCCGTTACGGTTGAAACATTCGATCCAATCATTATCGGAAATGTCCGCTTCGGCCGCATCATCTTTGTTCATCCACACTGTCGGACCGCCGCGGAACAATGTCAGCATGTGCTGGGAATCGAAATACATGCTGTGCACCGACCATTTGTTATGCGGTGTCAAATAGTTCAAGGTGATTTCCTTGCCTTCAAACTCCGGCCGTTTCTCCTTGAACGGTGTATGCTCAAGCACCGGCTTGAAGACTGCCATCATTTCACCGAACTCCTTCATCATTTCATGATCGATATAGAATGATTGCCTTCCGGTGATCGTCCGCCATGGAATCAGCCTTTCAATGTTTGTTGTAAAAGGAGAGTAGCGGCGGCCGCCAGTTTCATTTCCGCTGAAAGCCGGTGAAGAGATGACCGTTTTCGGCTGGGCCGTGATCTGCTCGAACGTGAACCGTTCTTCTTCACGCTCGGCAGCAAGATCCTTCAATTCTCTTCCTGTTATGTCCTCAAGTGCTTCCCAGGCTCTCACAGCCACTTTTCCGTTTGTCGTCGATGACATTGTCAGGATGGCTTCTGACACGTTCAGCGCTGTGCTGATATCAGGGCAGCCCTCTGAAATCCCTTCTTCACGCACAGTGCCGAGCAGGCTTTTCAGCTGCTCATATTCTTTGGCGATCGACCATTTCATGCCTTTCGTGCCGTTCGGCTGGCTGGCAAGATTCGGGCCGAGAGACGTCATCTTTTTATATAGATTTTTATAATCGCGTTCCACCACATGGATGTTCGGCATATTTACACCCGGCACCGGATCTTTATCACCTTTCATCCAGTCATCAACTGCGCCGAGCGGCTGAGCCATTTCCTGCGGTGTGTCATGCAGAAGCGGTGTTGCGACAACTTCCTTGATGGGATCCATGTCAATTTCATACGCAAGTTCGGATACAGCTTTCGCAACCGATTTGAAAATATCCCAGTCAGACCGCGCCTCCCATGGCGATGAAATCGCCGGATTGAACGGATGGACGAATGGATGCATATCGGTGCTGCTCAAATCATGTTTTTCATACCATGTGGCGGCCGGTAAAATCACATCGGAATATAAAGCCGTGCCGGCCATCCGGAAGTCAAGGTTGATCAGCAGGTCAAGCTTGCCCTCCGGCGCTTTGTCATGCCAATCGATCTCTGTCGGGCGCAGCGTGTCATGGTCTTCATTCAACAGGCCGTTCGTTGTGCCGAGCAAGTGCTTCAGGAAGTATTCATGGCCTTTGCCTGAGCTAGAGATCAAATTCGCCCGCCAGACAAACAGGTTTCTCGGGAAGTTGGCTGGATTATCCGGATCCTCAATCGCAAAGCGCAAGTCTTTCTTTTTCAGCTGTTCGGCAACGTATTCACCAAACTCTTCCGCTGTCGTGCAGCCTGCCTCTGCCGCTTCTTTATAAAGGTCGATGCCATTTTTGCCGAATGTCGGATAAGACGGGAGCCAGCCGTTTCGGGCCGCCAGGACGTTATAGTCTGCATAGTGGTCATATCTGGCTTTATCGACAAGTGGCGAGACAAGATCGCTGACCGGTGTCTCCTCATACCGCCACTGGTCTGTCGCAAAATAAAAGAATGATGTCCCGTTTTGCAGCTTCGGCGGACCTCCCCAGTCTTTGGCGGTTGCGATGGACGTCCACCCCTCGGCGGGACGGAGTTTTTCCTGTCCGACATAGTGGGCCCAGCCTCCGCCGTTCACACCCTGGGCCCCGACAAGCAGCACAAGGTTCAGTACAGCCCGGTAAATCGTGTCGGAATTATACCAGTGGTTAATGCCTGCCCCGACGATGATCATCGATCTGCCATTTGTATCGATGGCGTTTTGCGCAAACTCTTCGGCAATATTGATAATCTGTTCGCGCGGCACGCCGGTGATGCTCTCCTGCCATGCCGGCGTGAAAGCTTCCATGTCGTCGTAGCTTTGAGCCGCTTCACCGCCAAGTCCGCGGTCGATTCCGTAATTCGCCATCATCAAATCATATACAGTTGTCACATGTTTTGACTCCCCATTAATGACAAGCTTTTTCATCGGTACGGCCCGGTTTTTGACCGATTTATCCTTTGCCCCGAAATACGGCATTCTGACAATGCCGATTTCGTCTTCCATTCCCTGCATGGAGAGGCGCGGGTTAATATCCGCTCCGGTTACCTCATCCTTCAATTCGAGATTCCATTTTTTCTTGTCTTCCCATCTGGAACCCATCGTGCCCTGCGGCACTGAAGGACCGCCGGTGATATCATCGAGCAGTGCCGGTTTCCATTCCCCGTTGCCTGTCTCTATGCCGAGGTCATTGGCGTTCAAGAAGCGGCCAGCCTGATAGTTTTCACCGTCTTCATCAAGTGTCACCAGGAATGGCAGATCGGTATATTGCTTTGCATAATCGATAAAGTAATCCGTTTTCCGGTTGATATAAAATTCTTTTAAAATGACATGTCCCATGGCCATGGCGATTGCGCCGTCTGTACCCGGTTTTACCGTCAGCCAGTCATCTGCGAACTTCGTTGACTCCGCGAAATCCGGGCTCATGGAAACGACCTTTGTTCCTTTATAGCGGGCCTCCGCCAGGAAGTGAGCATCCGGTGTCCGTGTCATCGGGACGTTTGATCCCCATGTAATGATGTAGCCGCTGTTGAACCAGTCACTCGATTCCGGAACATCCGTCTGATCACCCCAGATTTGCGGAGAAGCCGGCGGAAGGTCGGCATACCAGTCATAAAAACTGAGGATCGGACCGCCCATCAGCTGCATGAAACGTGCACCGGCAGCGTGGCTGACCATAGACATGGCCGGAATCGGCGAAAAGCCGATATTACGGTCAGGGCCGTATTTAATCGTTGTGTAAAGGAGGGATGATGCAACAAGCTTTAATACTTCATCCCAGTCTGCTCTCACAAGGCCGCCTTTCCCGCGGGCATGTTTATAAGTACGTGTTTTTTCGGGATCTTCCACAATGCTTTTCCAGGCATCAAGCGGATTATCAAATTGCTCAAGGGCGTTTCGCCACATTTCAATTAATACTTTTCTAACATAGGGATATTTCACTCTTAGCGGGCTGTAGATATACCATGAGAAACTTGCGCCCCGCGGACATCCGCGCGGTTCAAACTCGGGCATATCAGGTCCGGTTGTCGGATAATCGAGCTGCTGCCCTTCCCATGTGACAAGGCCGTCTTTCACATAAATGTTCCAGCTGCAGGATCCCGTACAGTTAACCCCATGTGTTGAGCGGACAACTTTATCATGCTGCCAGCGCCTGCGGTACATGTTCTCCCAGCTGCGGTCGCTGTAGTTCATTTCACTGTGTTCCCCTGAAAACTTCTCAACAGGCTTCAAGTAATTCAATCTATTCCAAAGCGGTGAACGTTTTTGTTTCATTCCTTTTCACTCCCTGGTCATTCTTGATGACTACATCGTAAGTTGATTATCAATGGGGCGATGTTAGATTTATCACATTTTTCAGATGTTCACATTATTGCAACATATCAATCAACAATGCAGGTATTTTAGACGCTGAACGTTTTGATGCATGAACAGCCGCTGTAAGGGAATGTGAGTAACAAATAATGAAAACGCGCGGAACCATCAGATCTTTTTTTCGACAAAACTGTGAACAGTAAAGAAATGTGATAACGCTCACAGGTATTGCAATTGTTTGTTTTTATGATAGAAGTAACAAAAAACGAGGAGTTGAATGGTATGAACAAGCAAAAAGCATTGTTACCGATAACGACCCTGGCGATGACTATCGCATTTGCTGCCTGGGCAGTCATTTCACCGATCGCCAGTACCCTGCAGGAAATGTATAACCTTTCCGCTACGGAGAAAAGTATCCTGGTTGCTGTCCCTGTACTTCTGGGCTCGGTCATGAGGATTCCGCTCGGCATCATGACTGATAAATATGGAGGAAAGAAAATGTATACCGGTCTGATGCTCTTCCTCATTATTCCGCTCATCGGGGCCGGCTTCGCTGATTCCTATGGAATGCTCATGTTCTGGGCTTTCTTTATCGGTATGGCAGGAACATCATTTGCGATATCAATCGCTTTCGTCTCAAAACTTACTCCTCCTGAAAAGCAGGGAACGGCACTTGGAATTAACGCTGTCGGTAATATCGGAACCGCGGTAGCCGGCTTTACATTACCGACGATTGCGGCATCATTCGGAATTCCATGGGTGTTCTGGAGCCTCACTGTCCCTGTCTTTATTATGGCCGTTTTATTATGGTACTTCACTCCTGAAACGAAGCCTTCAGCCAGCGCAAAGACAGTCCTTGGCGCACTGTCTGTCTTAAAATACGGATCAACATGGATCCTGTCACTGTTTTACTTTGTCACATTTGGTGCGTTTGTGGCTTTTGGTATTTATTTGCCGACCCTGCTTGTTGACCTGTACAGTGTCACGCCTGTCGATGCCGGATTAAGAGCGGCTGGATTTGTTGTCCTGTCAACATTGATTCGCCCGGTCGGCGGTATTCTCGGAGATAAGATTGGTGCTGAAAAAATCCTTATTTTCGTCTATGCGGGAATTGCCGTTGGAGCTGTCTTCATAGCCCTATGGATAAATAATTTCATCATCTTTACTGCGGCAGCGCTATTCATCGCAATAATGGTCGGCCTTGGAAATGGTTCCGTATTCAAGCTTGTTCCGCAGATGTTTCCGACACAAACAGGTACAGTCACAGGCATAGTCGGCGCCTGGGGCGGACTTGGCGGTTTTTTCCCGCCAATCCTGATGGGGATTGTCATGGATTTAACGGGAACCTATACGCTCGGATTCATCCTTCTTGCAATTCTTGCTGCAGTATGTTTGGTTGTTAACTATAAAGTTTTTTTTCATGGAAACCCTAAGACTGTAACTAACTGATGTATTCGGAAAGGGGAATTTAATAACAATGCAGATACCAGGTGATGAAACACTCAAAGAAATATTAACCCCGCCAAAGCGTGTGGCTATTGTAGGATTATCAGGGAAGCCTGACCGGGCATCCAACGAAGTCGGCGGATACTTGAAAGAACAGGGGTTTGAAATCATCCCTGTTAATCCTGGAGAAAATGAAGTGTTTGGAATAAAAGCCGTGAAAAGTCTTTCTGACATTGAAGGGCATGTAGATATTGTCGATGTGTTCAGAGGTTCTGAACACTTGCCCGAGATTGCTGAAGAAACCGTGAAGATAGGCGCTGATGTTTTCTGGGCACAGCTTGGTGTTTCAAATGAAGAAGCATATGATCATTTGAAGGAAAACAATGTGGAGGTTGTGATGGACCGCTGTATGCTTCAGGAACATAATCGGCTTGGGAATTAAGTGCATATAACAAAACTCACCGATTGGCGAGCCTTTAGACGAAGAAAGAGGCGTAGTTGCCCTTATCTATATTCGTGAAATTGGCAGCTGCGTCGAAATACTTCCTTGCTGACAATTTAAACTTTCTTATACGGAAGGCTGTGTTAAAGTTCAATGTTGATTTTTCACTAGTTGATTGGAGTGGAAGGTGCGAGACTCCTCGAAAATAAAAACCAATTTTCTTCGTGCGGTGTCAATTCGAGGAAGCTTATTCAATGTCCTGCGGGACTAGCGGGACATGTGAGACCCCGCAAGAGCGATAGCGATGAGG
>NZ_LWBL02000020.1 GCF_001644195.2 Bacillus marinisedimentorum
TTGTGCCTGTGGTGCAAAGAAGACACTGTGAGTGCGACCGAAGGGAACAGGAACAGATGTCGCACTTGTGCCCTTGGGTGAAAGCGAGTACCTGCAACGGAAATCAACACTAGCGTTTAACAGAGCCATACAGAAAAAAGGAAGAAGCCCATCGCGGCTTCTTCCTTTTTTCATGATTTTACTTCACTTTTATGATAATTTTCCCTCTCGCATGGTGGGTTTCGCTCAATTCATGGGCGGCCTTCAAACCTTCTTCACTGAGCGGGAATGTCTCACCCGTCAATGGCCTTATTTCCCCTGATTCAATCCGTTTTGTCAATTCGGCCAATTGCTCTCCCGAAGGCTCCAGAAATAAGAAGCCCGCCTTTAACCCTTTTTCCCTGGCAAGAGCCTCGTCGGGCTGTTCGACAATGGAGATGACAGTTCCCCCTTCCTTCAAAATTTCATAACTTTTGCGGAGGTTGTCACCGCCGAGCGTGTCAAAAACAATATCATAGCCGCTCAGCCGTGTTTCAAAATTATCTTCTTTATAGTTGATGGCTTCGTCGGCACCTAAGTCTTTGAGCAAGTCGATGTTTTTACCGCTAGCAGTACTGGCGACCGTCGCCCCAAAGCTTTTGGCCAGCTGTATCGCAAAGCTTCCGACTCCGCCAGCGCCTGCCGGAACAAATACTTTATCACCCTTGTTGATTCCGGCTAATTCGACGAGTGCCTGCCAGGATGTTTCGCCAACCAGCGGGATGGATGCCGCTTCCTCAAATGAGAGGTTTTCCGGTTTGAATGCGACAAGATCTTCCGCAGCAGCCACATACTCCGCATACGTCCCATTTCTCATGATATCAGGCCTCGTGTAGACTTCATCCCCTTCTTTAAACTTACTGACATTAGCACCGGTTTTTATGACAACGCCTGCTGCATCATAGCCAAGCACGAGCGGGAATTCATGTGGAAGCATTTCCTTTAAATACCCTTCTCTCACTTTCCAGTCGACCGGATTAATGCTCGCAGAATGAATTTCAATCAGGACATCGTCGTCTCCCGGTTCAGGAATCGACACTTCTGTTTCCCTCAACTTTTCCCTGCTGCCATATTCATCGATTACGATCGCTTTCATGTTCTGCCTCCTTTCTTCTCCGTTCATGTTTTACCCGAAACATTTTTCATTTACTCATTTTTGCCGTATCTTCGGAAAGCTTGAACACGGCTTGGGTTATGCAGGAGTGCATATGGTGGATCGGAAAAACGGAGCTGATATTGGCATGGAAGAATGGGGCCCGTGCCTATATTTTGAGGTGGGGCTGCTTTATAGGCATGGAAGGATGGTTCTCGTGCCTATATTTTGAGGTGAGGCTGCATTATAGGCATGGAAGGCGGGTTCTTGTGCATATATTTTAAAGAGGGACTGCTTTATAGGCATGGGAGGATGGTTCTCGTGACTATATTTTGAGGTGAGGCTGTTTTATAGGCATGAAAGGCGGGTTCTTGTGA
>NZ_LWBL02000021.1 GCF_001644195.2 Bacillus marinisedimentorum
CCTATACTTTAAAGAGAGACTGCTTTATAGGCATGGAGGATGGTTCCCGTGACTATAATTCGATCAGAGCTACCATTACACGCACTGAACCACTATTCAGTGCCCTATAATCATAATGAAACTAACATTACAGGTGCTGAATCACTATTCATCTCCTGTCACTGTCCAATTCGCTTCCCAACACCCCCAGGACACTGGCCGATAAACCACAAACAGAAATTTCCTGCCAATGAACAACAAAAAACCGGCAGCAGCCGGTTTCTTCGCTCATTCCATGACGAGACTGTATATTTTATTAAGTTCCTGATCCAGTTCGTCCACACTGACAAAACGAGCTTTCCGCATATATTCCTTGCCGTCGACAAACAGCAGCAGGACAGGCACCGTGAAGATTTCAAGCTTGCCGGCAATATCCGGTATTTCATGTGTATTCACATAGGCGCTTTTGATTTCCGGATACTGGCCGAGCAATTGCTTGACTTTCGGCAGCAGTGCCTGGCATACTCCGCATTGCGGATGTGAAACATATAAAAAAGAAAGCTGGTTCTCCTGTATAAAGTGATCTGTCTCTGCCACGTTTTTCAAATCGATCATCAATCATTTCCCCTTCACAGCATATTTCATATCTTATTTTACATGATTCCAGCTTCATAAGATACAGAGTGTCCATTATAAGCCTTTCCCTACCTTTGGGAGGAAATAACAGCTGTCTCAAATCACATTTTATGATATGATAAAAAAGAATCGCAAGCGCTGCCACGCCTGCGATGAAATTCATAGACATCTTTTGCATGTCTTTGTTCCAGTCATCCCTTTGCGGGGTGGCTATTTTTTTTGGTTGAAACCGGCGACTGCGAGGATTAACGTTGCAAAGGAGATCATCAGCACTAGAGTTTGGTATACAGTCAAAGCATCGCCCCCTTTCCATAAGGAAGTAAAGGAACAATGTCTATGAATTTACTGATAGTATAACATGTCCCCGAACAAAAAGGGAACAAATGTTCGATAATCAGGACATTTACCCCATTTCAGCCGCATAGGGACTTGACAGGCTTTCCCCTTAAAGAAAACGTTCCGATTGACGGGCCTTCAGAGGCGCAGTGTCCCTTATTCATATTCTTAAAATTTGCCGCTGTGTCGAAACGCTTCCTTGCCGGCAAGCTGCGTATAAAGGAACAAATGCGCAAGGCCCCCGCTTATGCGCTGGCCTCTGGACGATTCCCCTCTGGCTTTTTATCCACAACGCTTAAAATATAAAATTTTCTCAACAGTTAAAAATAACGGCAGCTCATCCGGCTGCCGTTCCCGTTTTCACCTGGTTTCTTTACCTGCAATGGCACGTTGCAGAGCACTGATATGGCCCTGATGAAGTCCTTCATGGTAAATAGTGAAATTCAAAATCTCACCTATCCTGCTCAGTTCACCCTGTGCGCCGATTTTGAACGGCTTTGCGACAGGATCATCCAGCTTGCCTGATAATGCATCTTCAATCCTTTGCGGCTGTTCCTTCAGCATTCGGTTCAGCTCATCCAGTGACGGCGCTTCCTGTTTCCAGTCAGCCGGTTTTGTACCGGGAGAAAACAGTTCAATGTAGCTGTCCGGCAAGCTCATGGCACTTATGCCGGTAAACTTGCCCAGGAGCAGTTCCTGCGACGTAATAATATGCCCGATATTCCAGCGGATGGTGTTGCGGAAACCAGGCGGCTTTTCATCAATCGTCTGTTCGTCCAATTTCTCGACCGCATTCAGTGTCAAGTCCCTCACAAATCGAACTTGTTTCAAAATTTCCTTTTCGGTCAAACGTGACTCCTCCTATGGAATAGACTTGGCTTTTAGCCTCTTAGCTTTTTTCTACAGACAGACCCGTTACTCCTGCATTTTTCCTTGTTATTAGTGAGAACGCCGCTTCAGGCCGTTATTTGCCGAACGCGCTCAAAAACTCCAGAATCGCCGGGCCAAGCAGGACAATGAACAAACTTGGAAAGATGAACAGGACGAGCGGAAACAGCATTTTTACCGGAGCCTTCATCGCTTCTTCCTCCGCTCGCTGTTTCCGTTGGTGGCGGACCTCCGCTGATTGCGTCCTCAATACCTGGACCATGCCGATGCCGAGTTTCTCCGCCTGCAGAATGCTGCTGATCAACATGCTCACTTCATCGGTCACAAGCCGTGCTCTGATGCCGCTTAATGCTTCCCGCCGTGTCTTGCCGAGCCTGATTTCTTCGAGTGCCCGATGGAATTCCGATGCGAGCACACCCTCCTTTTTAGAAACGACTTTGCTGACGGCTGAATCAAAGCCGAGGCCGGCCTCAATACTTACTGTCAGAAGATCCAGTATATCCGGAAGTTCCCGAAGCGCTGCGGCACTCCTAACCTTCGTCTTTTGTTTTAAATAAAAATGCGGAAGCCAGAATGCAGCCGCAATCCCTCCGGAGAACAGAGCAATCAATGCTCCTTCAGACATCCCGAGCAATTTGCCGTACAAAAAGGAAGCAGCCGGAAAGAACAGCAGCATGCCGAGCTGAAAAATCCGGAATTCTACGGGTGACATTCCGAAAGGACTGCCGGCCTGCTGCAGCTTGATTTCAATCTTCGCCTCTTTCTCACCCGGCAGTTTTTTCTTGAAGCTGCGCTTGATTTCCATCCAGGCCGGCTGCAGCAGCCTCTTCATGAGTGCACGGAAAGCAGGCTTTTTTTCATGTTCTGGAGTGCTCGCGCCGGCAGGAAAGTTTCCATTCAGGAAGACCGCCACCCGGTTGTTCACCTGCTGGCGCCGCTCCTGTTTGAAAGTGAAGAGAGAAGTAGCGAATAGGGTCATTGTTAAAAAGAAGGCCGCAAACAACATGGACCTACACCTCAATCATCGTTAGTTTTCTGATCATGATAAACCCTGCCGTACTTGAGACAACCCCTCCGGACACCATCATCATGCCGATCGGATGACGGAAAAGAGCGCCTATGTAGTCAGGTTCGATCACATAAAGGACACCACCCAAAATGACCGGCAGAAGGCCGATTACCATCCCGGACAGGCGGCCCTGCGCTGTGAGCGTCTTGATCTGCCTCTGGATTTTGGTCCTGTCCCGAATCGTTTCCACTATTTTTTCAAGCACGCTTGCCAGGTTGCCGCCGACCTGACGCTGGATCAATATCGCCTGGATCATTAATTCCAGGTCTTCACTCGGCATCCTATCATGCAAGGTATAAAGTGCTTCTTCGATATTTTTCCCATATTGCATTTCTTTCAGGACAATTTCGATTTCTTCTTTGACCGGTGATTCAGCTTCTTCGGAGACGGTCTTAAGCGCCTGTTGAAAACTGAAGCCCGCCCTTAGCGACCCGATAATTGTGGAGATCATATCCGGCAGCCCATCATTGAAATCGGTAATCCGGCTCAATTGTTTCCTTTTCAAATGCCAGCGCGGAATCATATAACCAAGCATCGCACCCGGCACAGCTGCGAAAACATGTCCGCCTGCCAGATAAAAGACGCCGGCACCCAAAACAATTGCAATTCCCTGGAACATTAAAAATTCCTCCGGTTTTACATCCAATCCGGCTCTGCTCAGCTTCGCCTCAAGGTTTTTGTTTTGGATCCGCAGCCGCTTGTTTTTATTGCCTTTCTGGAGGGCGAGCTGAATATTCAGCACTTTCCGTCCGGTCTTTGTATCAAGCGGTTTCCCTTTATTGACTTCCAGATAATGTTCAAGTCTTTTCTCCAGTTTTTTATCTGTTCTGGATAACAGGCTGAATAGCCCCATAAATAAAAGCGTTGAAGACACCATGATCAGTATGAGTACTGCCGTTCCCATTACACCCACTCCTCGGCCGGCAGGAAAACATCAAGAGGGATGGTGATGCCAGAGCTTTCAAGGCGTTCATAAAACTTGGGACGCACACCCGTCGGCACAAGGCGGCCGCGGATTTTCCCCTCGTCCGTCAGTCCGTCCTGCTGGAACTCAAAAATATCCTGCAGTACAATGATATCCCCTTCCATTCCCTGCACCTCTGTAATCTTCACGATCTTGCGGCTGCCGTCCTTCAAACGGTTTTGCTGGATGATCAAGTCGACAGCACCTGCGATTTGTTCCCTGATCGCTTTCACCGGCAATTCAACACCGGCAAGGAGCACCATCGTCTCAAGCCTGGCGATCATATCACGCGGACTGTTGGAGTGTCCGGTTGCGAGTGAACCGTCATGCCCGGTGTTCATGGCCTGGAGCATATCAAGCGCTTCGCCCCCCCGCACTTCACCGATGACAATGCGGTCGGGCCGCATCCTGAGCGAATTCCTGACCAGATCGCGGATTGCAATCCCTCCCTTGCCTTCGATATTCGGCGGGCGTGATTCAAGTGAGACGACATGATCCTGCCACAGCTGCAGCTCGGCGGCATCTTCAATCGTGATGATGCGCTGGTCATTGGGGATGAAAGACGAGAGAACATTCAATGACGTCGTTTTACCCGAGCCTGTTCCGCCGCTTACAAACATGTTTAAATTGGCTTTTACACATGCATCAAGGAAAGTTGCCATCTCCTTAGTAAGCGTTCCGAACGACACCAGGTCTTCAATCGTGAACGGATCTTTTGAGAACTTCCGGATCGTGATTGTCGGACCGTTTAAAGCGAGCGGCGGAATAATGGCATTTACGCGGGATCCGTCGGGAAGGCGGGCATCAACCATCGGACTGCTTTCATCAATCCGGCGGCCGATAGGTGCAACAATCTTTTCAATGACATGCATGACATGCTCGTTATCCCGGAACGTGATCGGCGTCAGTTCAATCCGCCCTTTCCGTTCACAATATACACTCGCCGGACCGTTCACCATTACTTCTGAAACATCAGGATCGAGAAGGAGCGGGTTGATGGGGCCAAAACCGGTCAAGTCATTAGTAAGTTCTTCGATCACTTTCTTCCTGTCGACTTTTCCTTTGAATTCATCATTTTCTTTGATGATGCCAATTGCCAATTCATCTAGTTTCGGTACAACCTTTTCAAGATCGTCTGCTTTATATTCGGCAAGGATGAGTTTATGGAGTTCATTTTTCAATTTTTGCTGCATATTTACAGGCCGCGGCGCTCTCTCAACGGCAGGCTTTTTCCTTTCCGCCTGTTGCTGGGGGACCTTTGGGGAAGATTGGGTGCCGGGGGTCTGCTTCGGCATGTTGTCTTGCTTTTCGTTTTGCGGAGCCGTCCTGGCCGTTTCTTCGGTTTTCGTTTGGATTTTATTGAGTAACCCCATATTCATCACCTCGTACCAGAATATCCTGTCGACCGGCTGGACCTGGGAATCAGTTTGGAGAGAAACGAATTTTTCTTAGGACGCAAAGGCGCGGCAGTTCCTGAAGCAACCGTTTCAGCCATTTTGAATACAGCCCTGGCCACATTGCTTTTTCCGTTATTCACAACGAACGGCACGCCGATATTGATCGACCTTGATACAATTTGAAAATCGTTCGGGATATATATCGGATCTTCCATGCCGATAATCCCCGGGACATCTTCACCTTTTATGACACTTTCCATGTCGGCGCGATTAATGACGAGGCGGATCTTTTCCCGCAAGCCAAGCGTTTCCAGCGTCTCAAGCATCCGTTTCGTATTTTTCAGGGCTGCCATTTCCAGATTGGTCAACAGCAGGATTTCATCGGCCTGCTCAAACAGATGGACACTCCGTTCGGTCAGACCCACCTCAGTATCAGCAACTACATAATCGAACTGTTCAAGAAGCAGTTCAAGGATTCGGCCGAGCTTTTCGTTCGTTACAAGGTCTGCATATTCAGGACGTTCCGGAGCCGGGAGTACCTTTACGCCGCTTTCATGTCCTGTCAAATAACTTTCCATGCCGATTGCATCCAGCCTTTCCGCTTCTTCAGCCGCATCCTTAATTGTGATGCCAGCCTGCAAATCCATCGCAAGGCTGATATCGCCGAATTGAAGATCGGCATCCACCAGCGCGACATTCTTGTTTTTCTTTACGATGGCGGCAGCGAGATTAACGCTCAAGGCCGTCCGGCCGGATCCGCCTTTGCCGCTGCAAACCGCGATCAATTTACCGTTCTTATTCGTTTGCTTCTGTTCCGCCGCCATCATTTTCTCCTCCTTTATCGGTTACTCTGGAATGGAGCGTGATATGGATCGGCCCCCGTTCACTTGCATTCACCAGCTTCACTGCCTCATCTGCAGCCAGCTCGAGCGTCACTGATGTGTATTCAGCGTACTCGTCCCCTTCTTTCGTTTCCACCATTTTCCTGCCGACGGCCAGCACCCGTTTTTTACTGAGCAGCAGTTTAGAAATGACTTTCTCCTCTTCCCCTTCTTTCTTCACTTCTGAAAAAATCACATCGACGTCATCTTCCGGTTCAATTAAATTGGAAACCGATTGGACAAGGTTGACGCCGATTGATACCGCCCTTTTGCCAGCTGTTACCTTACGGGAAACAATCAAACTTTCATCTTCAGTTTCCTGAAGATGGTGCGAAAGCACAATTTCATCCGTTTCAAGCCGTGCTGTTGTCACTTTTCCTGCAGCATCTTCCATCGATAATACTGCATTTGGATGAACAGCTTGCTGCGGCACATCCACTTTTTTAAGCATATTTTCAAAAAGCGCCGTATTCTTTCCGACAGGTTCTTTTACCGCCACCACCTGCACAGTCTTTTCGTCCGCCGCCGCAGCAGCATCAAACCGTTCCATATATTGATAGAATAAAAAGGTTGTAATAATACCCATCAATATTGCAGCAAATAAAGTGAATTTTGACCGCACTCTGTATCACCTACTCTATTAATCTAATTCCATAAGCACCGCTGTCACGGACTGATCCATCAATAAAACCCGTTCCTGTCCGTTTGATGAACATCCCTGTGATCGCCGTATCGAGCAAATCCATCGGCTCGGTAATGAAGAAGTACGCAAAACCTGTGACTTCCACCTGTTTCATCTGGTTTGATTCCTGGTTGTACGGCTTGTATACAGGAATGAGAAGGACCCTTGAACAATCCCTGTCAATTGGATCGCCTTCATTATAAGGACATTGGTTAACAAGCTCCTGAATGACCGTCCTTGTTTTGCCGGCAATGTTGCCGGTTTCGGTTTCAAGGATGTCACCAGCCTTGATTTCCTCGTCATATCCACTGCGCAAATTCTCTTCATACGTTTTCGCACCAGGGCCTCCGAGTGCAAGGATGCCGAACACGCCTGTATCCACTTCGGTCTCATCCACTTTCAATTTATATGTCCTGCCGAACTCGAGCGGGATGGAGTCATCAATACCAAGCGGAGCTGCGCCTGCAGCCCGTGCCATCGGCCCGATCCCGGCGGCTGACTCCGCATCGACAGGAGCAGACTCGATACCGAAAATTTTCGCAAACAGAAGCGGCACATCTTTTTGCAGATTGACCCGGACGGATTGTCCCTTCACGACTCTCACAGCCTGGAGGCTCGGGTCCTCATCATGGGCCGCCAGCACATCGTGTACAATCGCCGTCACTTCCGCCTCCTCACCCGTCAGCTCCTGCGCCCCCGAAAGGGCTGCGGCATTGGCCGTTTTCTGCAGATGGCTCTTCGTGTAAAACAGCATACCGCCATCGAGCACAAGCCCAGCCATTGCAAGCATGGCCATCATTCCGATTGCGGCAAGCACCATGACATTGCCGCGTTCATCACCTGACAATTTTTTCAGCTTCACATTCAACAGCGCCACCTCATTCTATCCGAATTGTCGAATCGGCCGAGATCGGGATATTTCCAGAAAGAATCGTGGACAAGACCGGTGTTACGAGATCGACGGAGTAATCGAAATGGACCGTGATATACTCGCCTGAACGCCTGCCGTTATCTGCAGTGACGCTGATAGTCAATTGTGTGTTTTCCCCCTGGAAATAGTCCCTTGCAAACGTTTCCATTTCAACCTCCGTCTGCCCGAGCCCGCCGAGCCTCACCGTTTCCTGGGCCGCCAGCTGCATATGGATGCTGTAATAAAACACGCGCCCGAAATCAAAAATGCCGGCCATGATAAACAGCATCACCGGAATGAGAAGGGCAGTTTCAACCAGCGCCTGGCCCCGTTCATCCTTTTTCACAGCATCATCCCCTCTTTCCACAGCAGGCTGATGACCGCACCCGCCGCGATGGCGACACCATACGGATACGTGCCGCTCAGATTGCTTTTATCCAGAAGCAGCGGCATGTTCACGCCGGACTTCCTGGCGGTGAAAAAATAAAGTATTGCCGACAGCCTGCGGAACGCCCCGCGCCGAAACAGCATGATGAACAGCGCCATGACACCGCCGGCAAGCGCCATGTAAATGCTCGTATTGGCAACAAATACCGGGCCTTTGACCGCGCCGATTACCGCCAGCAGCTTCACGTCCCCCGCCCCCATGCCGCCCATGAAATACGGGATCAGCAAAATCGCAAACCCGAGTCCGAAGCCGGCAAGTGAATCAAGGAAGCCCGCTGCACCATCCGTAACTGAACTGATCAAAAAGGCGGCGCCAAGAGCTGGAAACAGCACCGCATTATAAATTTTCCGGCTCCGGATATCGGTCACAACACAGACTGCCAGGATCACAATCAGCAACAATGTCGCCATCTCCTGTGCCTCCTTTCCTTATTTCAAAAAAAGCCCTGCGCTTCCTGTGCGCAAGGCTTTCTTATCCAGGCTGTAATTATGGTGTAGTGGAAGAACCTGAATTGGCATTTGTAAGTGCAGTTTTGGCATTTTCGAACAGAGTGGTAATTTCCCCTCTCATCGCAACCAATATCCCTACAACTGCAATCGCAATAATACCTAGAACCAGACCATACTCCGTCATACCCTGTCCTTCTTCTTCAAAAAGAAGGCCTTTCATCTTGTTCATCATAAGTCGTTTCCTCCCCTTCTTATTCTCGTCAAAATCATTCCCGGATTGATTCCTGTTCTTTCGATCGTTCCTGCAGGCAGCTCGATGGCTGAGGCTGCCTCACTGTACACTTTGCTCACTCTTTTTGGTTGCATGTTTTCGAGTACAGCCACCACTTCAAAATGGCTGTCAACAAAAACAACATCGATGGCGTAATTCATGAAAAACGTGTGGATCGAACGGCAGGGTTGAATATGAAGTGCAGAACCGGCTGGAAACGCCCGTGTGAACATCAAACCTTTCAATCTGGAAAAAAATGAGTGTGCATTCGTTATCCGTTCAGCAACGACAATTCCGTTCGCCGTATTCAGCAGCTTCATGTCCGGGATCACCTCCAGCAAAAAAAATTAACCCCGCCTTTACCGAAAGCGGGGTTAGATGAAAATCCATCAATATGCATAACGACCCCCCTATTAAATCTTTCGGTAACTGGCTGGCATAGTGCAAATGCACCTTAGCCCCTGTAGCTTTGCGTCACTGGTTTTCACCAGTTTTGCCTTTATCGAGATTCAGCGAGAGATGTCGTTGAATCCGATATGTTTCTTTGACTCCATCATAAAGTACGACATACTTTTTAACCATCAAGCCTTTTCCTTATCTTTTCCTGTCATTTTATTGTGAATTTAGAATCAGTTTTTGTTGGCCTGAGTAAGTTTTTTGTGCATTTTGTACCTCTTAGAAAAAGTCTGTAAAATAAGCATTTTTCCACTGAAAAAATACATTGATTTATCCGATATATATAAAGTGTCTTTTTTCATTTTCCCTACCCTAATAGATCAGCATTTTCCTCTTTCGGACATTGAATCAGACTGAAAACCTGCTTTAATCGGGCAATCTTCTCCGAGAAAAGTCCTATTCGTAGACTACCTTGATTTTATGTCCGTATATTTTCAATTAAGATTGATCTTTTATTTCGGATAGTTATATTCACCCCCATTTATCCCACTTAATTTCCTATTAAGAGCTAAGACATAACTTCCCGGAGAAGAATGGCGCAACTTTCAAGCAGCCTGCATGAAAGTTGCGGGTTCAGTTATCGGATAGCAATCTATTTCAAGGCAGGATAGTGGAAGAAGAAAAATGACATTCCTGAAGTTTGTCCTTTCCTTTCCGTTGCAGGCATTCGCTTTCCGCGGGGCGTCCGGCAAGCCTCCTCGCTGCGCTGCGGGGTCTTTCCTGTTCGCTAGTCCCGCAGGACATTGAATAAGCTTCCTTGAATCCTCACCGCACGAAGAAATCGCTCTTTATTTTCGAGGAGTCTCATGCCTTCCACTCCAATCCGCTTAGTTGCCAGGCCAAACATTCCAATCCCATTTTAATGAACGTTTTGATCAAGCATCTATCAATCGATCATATCGTACCAACCAAGCGATAGACGATAAAAATGCCTCAAGTCAGAGGAGTTTAGATCATTATAATTATTTCCCCTCTACACTGGTACCTACGGGAGGCAAGAAGAATCGGTATACGATATACGCTATGAAACGGTTGCTTTCCAACCATTCGTTGCCCTTGATGGTGTAACAGGCGATTTCAGTAAAGCGAAACAAACGATATGCAGGAATGTTGATACTGCCAACCATGTCGCGTTATCTTCATTCCAGCGCTGTTTCTCTTTTTAAGTATTTCAATTTATTACGATGTGGCTTGGAAACGTTGCTCATTCACCAGTTGATTGGAGCGGAAGGGGGTGAGACTCCAGCGGGAGTAGCGGGACAGCTGAGACCCCGCAGCGTAAGCGAGGAAGCTCAGCGCCCGCCCCGCGGCAAAGAAGACACTGTGAGTGCGACCGGAGGGAAGCAGGAACAGATGTCGCCCTTGTGCCCTTGGGTGAAAGCGGACCCCCTGCAGCGGAAATCAACAGGTACCATCACATTGCAAAAATGTATGTGAAAGCAAACTGAAGTTGGACCTTATTCAACAAACGGGGGCTTTAATTGAATAAAAGAATATAAAAAGGACGCTTGGAAAATAAAAATCCAAGCGTCTTTTGTTTGCTATTTATACTGTTAATTATGGTGCTGAAAGTAGTGTGTTTTTGCATGTCATTTCACATGTTAATTTAGATTTTCTCCACAGTATCGGAACTACTTAGTGAGAAACCTGGACGTTTTTATCGGCTATTTTCCCTTTGTGATTTCTAACTGAATCCAGAAGCTAAATAGCTGGTGAATGATTATGCGATGCAGCGTCTTCTCTCTCAGAGCTGAACCAGCTAGCAAGAAAGAAGGCTGTTATTTACAATCAAACTCTATGAAGGTTAGGACAGTCCAATAGAAGATAGATTATAATATATAACGGTCGATTTTTTGGACCAATTCTACAATTTCCGGTTTGCTTACCTGGTCCTCTGCGCCCACCCGTTCACCTTTATGCCGCAGTTCATTGGTGATCAGCGATGAAAAAATGATGACAGGCAGCTTTTGCAGGCTGCTGTTTTCTTTAATGCGGCGGGTGAGGTGGTGGCCGTCCATTCTCGGCATTTCGATATCGGTGATGACAAGCTGAATCTCGTCTGCCGGGTCAATGCCTGACGCAGCCAGGCTTTCAAGATGGTCGAGTGCCGCTTTCCCGTCTTCAAACAGCTGCTGCCTAATGTACCCCGCTTCCTCAAGGGTTTCAGACAGCATTTTCCGTAAGAAAGCTGAATCTTCAGCAACAAGAACTGTCTTTTCAGAACGCTGCCTTTCTCCGAGAATCTGCAGCTTTTCTTTCTTGATGCCGGATGCCGGGTGGATGTCGGTTATCATTTTTTCATAATCTAGCATGAGGATCATCTCTTCTCCTCTTTTGATTACACCTGTCACACTGGCATTGATGCCCTGATATAGGTCGGAAGGCCGTTCGATTTGCTCCCATGATATCCGGTGGATCTGGGTAACGTTCCGGACTCTGAAAACGACCTTCGTATTGTTGAATTCACTGATGATGAACTTATCGTTTTCCGGCTGATTTGCAGGCGGGAAGCCGAGAACCTTTGTCATATCAATCACAGGAAGCACGTCTCCCCGCAGCTGGATGATGCCCTGAATATGTTCATGTGTATGCGGAATTTTTGTGATCGGAGCAGGGACTATGATTTCCCTCACTTTGATGACATTTATGCCGAAACGGCTGCCTCCTACATTAAATTCCACAATTTCAAGTTCATTCGTTCCGCTTTCAAGCAAGATGCCATTGTTTGTCCGTTCCATATGTAAGATTCCCTTCTTTCTGGCTCAATGCGTGTAACCATTAAAAAACACGCCGGTTTGCCCTTTTCCTTCTATATATCGTCAGAAAGAGCCGGTTATTTAAGGGGATGAGGAAATCCTTTTTACCCCCGCGGCTTTTTTTTCAGGCTTCTTGCGAATTTAATCAAGTCCTTTCGTTTGAGTGCTGCAGGCACCAGCATGATGAGCAGCATAACTGCACCCAGCGCCAGCGATGCCTCCCATTCACCGGAAACAAAGCTGTTTCCAAACACGTTCAATGCAAGTGTACCCGGAATGGAACCGACAACAGTCGCGAGTACAAAAGGTCGCAGCCTGACGCTTGACATGCCAGCCACAATGCTCAGCAAATCGAAATTTATTACCGGTATCAAACGAAGAATCAATATGAACGTGAAGCCGTTTTTCTCAAGCAATTCTTTTGCTTCACTTGAACTTTCTTCCATCCGGGAGAGAAAAAATGTCCTCCCCGCTTTCTCTGCGGCCAGGAATGCGGCTGTCCCCCCGGCTGCAGCTGCGGAAAGCGACAGAATTGTCCCCCATACTGCACCGAATGCAAGTCCGCTTGCAAGGGTAACGAGCGAATATGGAATAAAAATGAACGGGCGGACGGCACCAAAACCAAGTAAAACGAGCGGGGACAGTGAACCGAAAGAAAGAATCCATTCCCTGATTGATTGGGGACTGATCCCCTTTACATATTGCTGATTCACTAATCCGGCCAAAAAAATGGCAGCTGCCGCCAGCATCAATTTGCCGATTGTCCGCCTCGACATAGCATTCCCTCCTTCCCGGTGAATAAATTCTGACCCGGATTCTTCATTAAGGATTTCACCGCTAAACGGCACATTCCTTTTCTGCCGGTCTGAACGATTATTTGAACAGATGTTTCAACACAAGTTTCTCCCATATTTTCCAGGGCAACCTTTCTTTGGCAGCAAGAAATGCCCTGATTCCCTTGCCGACAGGATACCGAAATGCCGGGTTCCGCTTCTCTGCAACCATCGCAATGAGTTCCGCAACTTCACGCGGATCCCCGTAGCCGCCTTCTGCCTCTTTAAGGTAAGCTTCCATTTGCTGCATCTGATTATGGTAATCAGCTATCGTTCCGGTCCGTGACCCCATTTTTCTGCCTGATTTCCAAATATTCGTGCGGTAAGAACCCGGTTCCACAATGACAACATCAATGGAGAAGGGTTTCAATTCCAGGCGCAGACTCTCACTGTATCCTTCCACTGCAAATTTCGAAGCGACATATGCAGATAACCCCGGGAACCCCGCCCTGCCGCTAATACTTCCGATATTGATGATTTTACCGGACCGGTTTTCCCGCATCAGCGGGAGCACAGTGTTGGTTACTGCCATCATTCCGAATACATTCACCGAAAACTGTTCTTCATATTCGGACAGGTCAAGTTCTTCAGCAAATCCGCCCATTGCAAACCCTGCGTTATTCACGAGCACATCCAGCCGTCTCAGTTTCAAAAGTTCCTCTTCCATGTTTTTGATTGAGTCATTATCTGTCACATCGAGCATTAGAATCTTAATTTGGTCTGAAAGACCGCTCTGTTTAAAATGCTGTTCCGCCTGCTTCGCCTTGTCGGGATTACGCATGGCTGCCAGCACATGATAGCCTTTCGCTGCAAGTTCTTCAGCGGATAGCAGCCCAAATCCGCTCGAAGCTCCGGTAACAAGAGCTGTTTTTTCCATCAGTTTCCCCCTTCTTCACATCTGAATCCAGTCTGAAATACTGAAGGGCCTGGCGCATAAAGTGGGCATCACCTGTGGCGGCCTATCTCTCGGGGAGGTCACCGCATAATTGCTGGCGCCTGTATGGGGATACTTTTTTTATGCTTTCCTCTTATCTCCGTGCCAACAAAATAGTATAAAGAACATGATAACAGAATAGAAAAAAATGGTTTCTCTGCTATAATCAAAGTAAGGATGCAATTCAACTTTTGTTAATTTTACCTTATATTCCGCCTGAACGTGTACTTTTTCGAAAAGTTATAGTTATTGAAACTTTGAAGGAGTTGGTGCCATAAATACAGAATGTTATGTTTTGATATTCTTTTAGCTCTTTTAGGAGGGGGTTAGCATGGGGATACCAATGCGAAAACAACATATCAATGAAGAAAAATACGAAAAAGAAGCCGGACGGAATCTGGTAACGCTGGGAGCGCCAATTATCCTGGCATTATTGCTGTTCACAATCAGCATCATCCACCAGATCAATTTAGAAACAGCACTGCCTTCTGAAGGATGGAGCCGCTCCGTTTCGCTTAATGCATTTGCGGCTGACAGTGAAATGTTCATCGCTGAAGGGAAAGAAAATCATGTGGTATACATACCTGGAGAAAATGGGCTTGAAAAGCTGACAATCTCCCCGGATCTCACTGTTAATAAAGAAAAAACGGACATCAAAACAGAGTCTGATTTCTGGGCCGGCGGCGACACAATCGTTTATATTAATGATGATGGCAACGTTGTAAAAAAGAGCGGAGAAGAGGAAACAGTGCTTGTAAAAAATGCAGACGGCCTTGCTGCCAACGAAAACAGTGCTGTGATCTGGAATGAAGCAGGAATTTTTCAAGCTTCTTCGCCTGAATGGTCATTTCAAAAAGCCGGGGAAGCAAAAGGGCCGATTAAATGGGTTATACCCGACAGCACATCACTTGCATTCACGGCCGTCATCGAGGAAGGCCAGTCACTTGAAGCCCATTACTTTCCTGTACAGGGTGCATCCAGTTTGATCACGACACTGCAGACAGGCGCAATGGAACGTGTTACCGCAATGGACATTCTATATGAAGAAGACAAGATGCATGTCGTATACACTATTTCAAGCAGCAAACAGGGGTCACGGTCAAGCCGTCTATACTACGGAGAAGGAACGCCTGGTGAATCGCTTGACAGACAGGATATCAGCAATTTATATATCACCTATGAAAACAGCAGCGAGCGGATTATGAATCCAGAGTATCCATCAATCAGCCTTGACGGCGGAAAACCGACAATTCTCTTCTCAACACGGGCTACCATTTCGCCTAAAGAAGAAGCGCTCAGCATCATCAAAGCTGTTCCTGAAAATAATGGCTGGAGCGGAAAACGGGTCAGCACAACGGACAAACTGTCGGTAAAAGCCGAAATGGCTGATGACCAAACGATTATCTGGTTCGATAACGAGCTCGACGGCACTTACACCATGATGGCAGCCAGCAGCAAGCCGGAGGTTGTGGAAGCGACGAAGAAAGTGACAGGTGCAGATTTGGCAGCCGGTTTTTATAATGCAATCTGGTCACTTGCAACAGGACTTATCATCATATTCAATATCTTTATATGGGTCATCCCGGCCGCAGTCTTTTTTGTGGTCATGTCCATTTTTGATATCCGTAAAATCGAGATGAAGACGCCATGGGTGCTTTATACGATGATCGGTCTCTATGCGGCAGCCCAGTTCTTTTTGTTCGCTATCGCCTTCAAAGGCGGATTTTACACACTTGCACCTGATTATCTGACCTTCGGCGGCAGCCGGTACATCCTCCCTGTTCTTATAAATCTCGCCGCATTCGGTATCTGGAGGGCAGGACGTGACTGGGATTGGCCGATTTTAAAAGACAATTTCTATTTCATTTCCATTAATACCATCATTATGTTTTTCCTGATTGGGCCATATTTGTTATAACGGGCAAGGAATATATAGATGAATCTATTTTGAGGCAACATACAAATAGGATACGAATCAGCAGACCAAATCTCATATGTTTTGGTCTCTTCTTTTTCCCCTTTGATCAACGGTTACTGGATTTAAAGAGATGAATTCGTATACGAATTCACAACCCAAATAACATAATGACAACAGCCATTGTCAACGTGCTAATTACAAAGTTGAGCGGGACACTATTTCATAGTTAAAACCGACTAAGTAAAAGGGAAAGTGTAATTTTATGTGATTCATAACATAAGAGAATGTGAAGGATTGTTCTTAAACTCCCTCAGTTAAATACAGTTTTCTCACCAGTGCTCGCTAATTCACAGGATTTCAGCCCCCTGCGAACTTCACTTGCTAACGGAGCAGGATTGTGGAAGAAGGAAATCACCTGTCCTGAATCTTTCCCGATCCTTTTCGCTGCAGGCATTCGCATTCCGCGGCGCATCCGGGAAGCCCCCTCGCTGCCGCTGCGGGGTATTCCCTGGTCGCTACTCCTGCAGGAGTCTCATGCCTTCCGCTCCAATCCACTTAGTTTAACATCATGTTTGGGAAAAGAAACACTGAACAGCCAGATCAGGTAAGCATCGCCCTTTCCTTAGGCTTATTTTTTAGGACATTTAATGAAAATTGATATAAACCATCTTTGGCCGAAATCAATTCCCCGTTTTAAAACGCAATAAATGTATGCTAACAGGTTATAAACAAGATTTATTCAATTAAACCAGCTTTAGTTAAGAAAGAACAATATAAAAACAGAACGAGGCTGGGACATAAGTATTTCAGCTAATGATAAACCCGAACGATTAGGTAAGATTTCAATGAATCTTTCTCCTGACCGTTCGGGTTTTTATTTACTCTCTTCAATAAATCTTTTGATGTTGCATACTATTTTTAAACACCAGTGGAATGGAGCGGAGGACACTCGACTCCAACGGGAATTAGAGGAAAGGCTGAGACCCCGCAGGCGCAACCGAGAAGGCCTCAGCTTCCTCCCCGTGGAAAGCGAGTGTCTGCAGCGCAATGGGACGAACTTATTTTTTCAGCTTACCTGATGATTCGTAAATAGTATTATGTTGAATATATATAGTTCGTCTCTAAACATGACTTAATTAGTTATGTCCCAATCCCGTTTTCGGATTTTTTTAGTCCGGTTTTAATCAGCCGAACTTTTAGCTGACTGGCAAAGGAATCCCTCCCTTTCCGTGAGCTGCCTGGCGAGTGTCCCTCACAAACTAAAACATCTTATAAAAGAAATAACTGGCAAGAAATCGTAAGAATTCGGCGGGCAGCTGCCAGAACTGCAAGATATAATAAAAGAAAAAGAAGCTGAAAGGGTTTTTTATTATGAAATGCTGCCCGATAATCATACTGATATCCTCTGTTTTCCTTGCACATCTCCTATTGTTCGCCAGTTTTTCGCAGACTGTCGGATTTTGGAATGTGTTTTCACTCTCACTGGTCATTTTGATTCTTATTGCAGTGATGTATGAAAAAATGGATCTCAAAGGAGGCTGGAAAAAAAGCATATTACTCGGATTTGCTTCCGGTTTACTGCTTTATTTCACCTTTTATATCGGCAAATTGGTTATAATCGGATTCAACATGACGGCAGCCTGGGACTCACTGAGTGACCTTTATAAAGTGATCCAGCCGGAAGACTGGAAACAGTATGCGGCCTTATTCATGGTCATTATTCCCGGTGAAGAACTTTTTTGGCGCGGCTACGTTCAAAAGCGGCTGTCACGTTCGTTTACAGGTTGGACGCCGGTTATTCTCGGTTCTTTATTATATGCTTCGGCCCAGATTTACTCGGGAAGTATCCTGTTAATCTTATCAGCCATTGTTGCCGGACTCTTTTTCGGCAGTCTGTATAAATGGAAACAAAACATGGCTTTGATCATCATCGCTCATTTGATTTTTGACACTTTGTTGATGATCGTTCTTCCGATTATTTAACCAGAATGTAAAAAGGACTGAATGAAACTGGAAAAAGCAGGGCCGGTATATTGACCGGCCCTGCTTTTTTCTGTGGTTAACTGTTATTAGGCTGTCTTTAATATGTCCGTCAATGTTCTGCACATTATAACTTGAGAGAGCCGATTGTATTGCTCGGCATAAAAATGCTGGACTCCTGCAAAAAAATGGGGGGATTTGATTGTTCAGTCCTGTTTTATTAAGATTCAACCAATATTAAAAGGAGGGACAGCCAGTCCCTCCTTCGTTTCAGCTTTGCAGCTGCTGGATGCAAGGTGCGTTTGAAAGTGTGTCGATAAATGATTGTTCTTCAATCTTCCGGGCAGTTTCCAGTGCCTCATCAAGGGAATTCACAGGAACTGTCTCATAGTGTGATGCAGCGTAATCCCATGTGGCCCCATTGTCCGCCGCAGGATAGACAACCACTCTCCACTTGATTTTTTCACCCGGGATATCGATGCCCTCTACCGCTATATACCAGTGTGTGCTGACAGATTCCCCGAATTTCCTGATGAATGCTTCATGATCATGCACGCCCATTGGAACAACCGCTTTTCCATAGAACTCTTTGAAGTTAGGAAATTGTGTCATTGTAAATCCTCCCAGTTCTAAATCGTTTTTAGCAGACACGGGTAACAGCCAAGGAATGACGGCGTGGATCAAGCAAACCGGAAAACGATGCCATGTCCGCCTTTCGGATACTCCCACTTAATATTGTCATGCGGGCATGCAATTCGGCAGCTTCCGCACTCATGACAGCCTTCATAGCCAACCTGCATGCGGTCCCCTTCCCACTTGTACACTTCACCCGGGCAAAAACTTAAGCAAGCCTTATCTTCACAGTCACGGCAGACTTCATGATCAAGGATATGAAGGTGGGACTCTTTATCGGCTCGGAAACGGACAAGATACTGTTTCTCTTCAATGGATTGAACTTTTTTCTGTTCACTCATTTTAACACCCTCCAGGCACGATAAAAGTCCTGCAGCACTTTGATTTTGCCTTTTTCTGCAAAGAAGCCTTTCATGACTTCGCCTTGCTTTTCGCGCTTCGTTTTACCGTCAATGGTGAAAAATTCATGTGCTGCTTTATTGATCATCGGGATATAGTCCTTGATGTATGGATGGGTTTCGAATGTATGGGTAACATCCTTATACTTTTTCAAGTCGTCTCCGATGAAGCTTGTGTAAATTCTGTCGCTGTATACACCGAGCGTGCTTTCGCTGAAGTCGCCCTTTTCTTTGGCGTGAATGGCAGTTTCTGCAGCCATAAGTCCTGATGCCATGGCCATGTTGGATCCTTCTCGGTGTATTCCGTTAACAAGGTGGGCAGCATCACCGACAACAAGGACACCGTTACCTGCCAGTTTCGGCATTGCCTTATACCCGCCTTCCGGAATCAGGTGGGCAAGGTACTCAGCCGGTTCCGCTCCCTCAATCAAGTTTTTCACCATCGGATGGCTCTTTACGTAGTCAAGGAGCTGATAAGGACGCAACTTTTGCTTCGTCATGCTCGACAGTGTAGTACCAACTCCGATTGAGATGCTTTCTTTATTTGTGTAAATGAAGGAAGTTCCGAGATTGCCGTGTGTCGCATCGCCAAACAGTTCAATTGTACAGCCCTGGTCCCCTTCAAGGTTAAAACGTTCATTGATTTTTTCTTTTGGCAGATTAAGCACTTCCATCGCTGCAAGCGCCACCTGGTCTGACCGCAGTTCATTATGGAAGCCAAGCTGCTTGGCCAGCAGGGAATTGACACCATCTGCCAGAATGACGATATCAGCATGCACATCGCCATCAGGCCTGTCTGTTCTGACACCGATGACTTTTCCGTTTTCAACAAGCACTTCTTTTACGACCGTTTCATTGATAAGGACTGCGCCCTTCTCTACAGCCTTCTTTGCAAACCACTGGTCGAACTGGGCACGGAAGATTGTGAAGTTGTTGTACGGTTCCTGACCCCACTCTTCTTCTTTGTAGCCCATTGTTACGACAGAGCCTTTATCGAGAAGCCATGCCCGCTGTTCAACAATCGGTCTTTCAAGCGGAGCTTCTTTCCAAAATTCAGGAATAATATCTTCCATTTGTTTGCGGTACAGGACACCGCCCATGACATTTTTCGCGCCAGGATATTCACCGCGTTCGATTAAGAGCACTTTAAGGCCCGCTTCAGCTGCTTTATAGGCGGCTGAAGATCCCGCCGGTCCGGCACCAACAATGATGACGTCAAATTTTTCAGGCATGCTGGACACTCCTTTCTTCCTTGAGGGCGGCCCGGAAACCTTCGATTAGTTTCGGCATGATTTCAAGGGCGTCACCGACAATTCCATATGTTGCCACGTCAAAAATCGGTGCCTCAGGGTCTTTATTGATAGCGATGATATATTCCGAGTTTTTCATACCGACAACGTGCTGGATTGCACCTGAAATCCCAATCGCGAAATACAGTTTCGGTGTTACGGTTTCACCTGTCTGTCCAATTTGGTAATCGTGTGTCAGTAATCCTGCCTCAACGACATCACGGGTGCCTCCGACAGTCGCTCCGATTACATCGGCGAATTCATGGATAAGCTGGAAGCTTTTTTCGTCGCCCAGGCCTTTGCCGCCAGCCACGATAATATCCGCTTCATCAAGGTTCACCTTCTTGGCTGTGTTTTTGATGATTTCCAGCACCTTTATCCTGATATCTTCTTCTTTCAAGTCGATTGTTTCCTCAATCAGCCTGCCTTCCCGGCCCGGTTCCGGCTGGAGCGCTTTCATGACCTTCGCGCGCACCGTTGCCATCTGAGGACGGTTCTTTTTGCAGAGGATGGTCGCCATAATATTGCCGCCAAAGGCAGGTCGGCTCGCTTCAAGCAGCCGTTTATCCATGTCGATATCAAGCATTGTTGTATCAGCTGTCAATCCTGTAGCGAGGTCCGTTGCGACAGCACTTGCAAGGTCCTTCCCGTTAGGTGTCGCCCCATACAAAAAGATTTCCGGCTTATATTTCTGTGCCATATTTACAACAGCCTGCATGTAAGGCTCTGTCCGGTAATGCTTCAAAATTGGATCATCAATCAAATAAACTTCATCAGCACCATACTCGTAAAGTGTCGGCACCAGGTGCGTGACGCCGTCACCAAGGAAAACGCCCGCCAGCGGCACATCAAGTTTATCAGCAAGGTCACGGCCTGCACCGAGAAGTTCAAGGGAAACCCCTTCAATCACACCTTCGTTTTGTTCGATGAAAACCCAGACGCCTTTATAGTCTTCAATCATTGTGCTGCCCCCCTTTTGAACAACTCACCTTTTTCCTCCAGCAAGAGAGCGATCAAATTGTCTGCCTGCTCTGCCGGTGTCCCTTCGATCCGTTTTCCGCCTTCAGGTTTCGGCGGCGAGAACATTTTACCTACAATTGTCGGGGAACCTTTCAGCCCCAGTTGAGTCCGATCGACATCATCAAGGTCATTCACCGACCAGACAACCGGTGTATACCTTGCCGCTTTCAGCATATTTGGAAATGGAGAGTAACTGATTTCATTGATTTCTTTTTCAATCGTCAAAAGTGCCGGCAATTTTACTTCAACACGCTCATAGCCGCCATCAGCCTGCTTCCTGCGAAGCACCATATTCTTCGCTTTCGAATCAGCCTCTTCAATGTTTATGATATTGGTGACAGGCGGGATATCCAGCCTTCTTGCAATACCCGGCCCAACCTGTCCTGTATCACCGTCTATCGCGTGTTTTCCAGTGAGCACGAGGTCGACAGGTTCGGTTTTCCCTATCTTTTCAATTGCCTTGTACAGCGCATAACTTGTGGCAAGAGTATCAGCTCCCGCAAACGCCCTGTCGGAAATCAAATACCCATCATCAGCACCAATTTCGACACTTTTCTTAATGACAGCATCTGCCTGCGGCGGTCCCATTGACACAACAGTCACTTTTCCGCCGTGTTTTTCCTTTAAGCGTACAGCCTCCTCAACAGCATGGGCATCATACGGATTTAAAATGGATGGTGCGCTTTTTCTGTCCAGGGTATTGGTTTTGGGGTTGATTTTGATGATCTTTGTGTCCGGGACTTGCTTTACGCAAACAACAATATGCATAAATGTTCCACTCCTTCCTGATGGCTATCTGGATTTCGGCAGTTTATTTTTTGGCAGCGTTTTCAATAGAAGTTTTATAAAATTTCTGTCGGATGACAGCTGCCGAATATTTCTACCTATTCACATTGTATAATCAGAAAACCATCCAGCCTGTGTTCTTTCGTGACAATTTGGCAAACATTTCACAATCAGAAAAAAACCCAACCCGGTATAGGGCTGGGCATAAAGGTGTGATTCACACTGCCGGCTGTTCAATTCGCCTGCAGGGTATACTTATTGTCTATTCATACGATGAAATTGTGGATAATCCAATGTGTAAAACGGATGAAGTTGGTGACAGTTCAGAAAGGGGGGCTATATCTGTTCTTCCGCTATCCATTCGTGGCGCGTTTTAAGAAGGTGAGTCATACATGAATGTTTTCCTTTTTGTCTATTCACATATGCATGAAGTCGTTCCTGGACCCATGGGACACCAAGCCAATCATTTTCGACAATAGCCCGTTCGATTTGAATGAGCAATTCTTTGTAAAACTTAATTTCCTCCTCTGTGTCCCCGCACTTGCATTTGAATTGAGAAAGATGGTCTTCCATTAATTCGACGCTCTTTTTCAATTCCTCTTTGATTTGCGGAAGCAGTTCCGCATTCCAATAGTGATGGTACAGCAGGGACATCGCATTCATGCCGTGATGATGGGCTTTCATCCCTTTGTTCAACAATATCCATCTCCTTTCTTCAATCTTTGATAGAATAAATATATAATATTCTGAATATTTAGTCAACCCTTAACTTAAAAAAACTCCCCCGATTGGCGATCCTGTATGCGAAGTTAGATGCGCAATAGCCTTGATCTTTATCAAAAACCGGCTTCCTTGTTATATTCCCTATCTGGTAAAAAATCCGGTCTGGATACACAATCTTCCAAACCGGATTTCTATCCATTCAGCCCAATGCGACATCGAGAATCATCATCACAGTGAAACCGATCATCACCATCATGGCAGCAAAGTCTTTATTGCCGTTTTCCTGGGAACCGGGAATCACTTCCTCGGCTACTACGAAAATCATAGCACCAGCAGCAAAGCTCAATGCATACGGTAAAAGCGGCTCTACAAATGACACCGCAATGACGCCAATCACCGCCGCAATAGGTTCAACAATTGCTGAAAACTGGCCGAACATAAATGATTTTGTACGGCTTAGACCTTCACGCCTAAGCGGCATTGCAACTGCTGTTCCTTCCGGAAAATTTTGGATGCCGATACCGAGTGCCAGTGCTGCTGCACCGGCAACTGATGCACTTGGATCACCCATTGCCGCAGCACCGAATGCGACTCCGACTGCAAGGCCCTCGGGAATGTTATGAAGTGTAACGGCCAGAAACAGAAGGGTGCTGCGCCGTTTCTTGTCCGGATTGATTCCTTCCGGGATGCCCATTAGATTATATGGGTGCAGGTGGGGCATAAATTTGTTTGTAAGGGCCAGAAAGCCTCCTCCTGCCAAAAAACCCACCGCAGCCGGAATCCAGGCGGGAACCCCGCTTTTTTCTGCCATCTCGATTCCTGGTGCAAGAAGTGACCAGAAGCTGGCCGCTATCATGACCCCTGCTGCGAAACCGAGCATGCCATCCAAAAACTTCTGGTTCATTTCTTTTTTGACAAAAACCAGGGCTGCACCGAGAGCAGTAAGCCCCCAGGAAAATAAAGTCCCAAGCAGTGCCTGGTAAATAGGTGCCAGCCCTTCTAACCAACTGATCATGCCTGTGCCTCCTATTCTATCTCTTTTAAGGTCACCATTCTGACCATAGACGAATGTTTAAATAATTCGGAAAATATTTATTAATTATGAAAAAACTAATTTTTTCCGCTCCTTTTTTTGCTATTCTGATTACAAGACATGTAAACCGGAGGGCGCTATGAAGAAAAAAGAGATTTTTT
This sequence comes from Bacillus marinisedimentorum, assembly GCF_001644195.2. Lineage (NCBI taxonomy): Bacteria > Bacillati > Bacillota > Bacilli > Caryophanales > Bacillaceae > Bacillus > Bacillus marinisedimentorum. Next base: position 23,831 of record NZ_LWBL02000021.1, read on the forward strand.
CCTGGACAATGTACGATTGGGCGAATTCAGCTTTTGCCACCACGATCATGGCAGCGGTGTTGCCGATATTTTATTATGATGTAGCCGCGAAAAACCTGGAAAGAACAACCGCAACTTCTTACTACGGATACTCACAGTCTATCGCGATGATACTCGTCGCGTTTTTGGCACCCATTCTCGGGGCACTGGCAGACTACTCCAGCTCCAAGAAAAAGTTCCTCCGCTTCTTTGCATATATGGGCATACTTGCCTCCATTCTGCTCGCCTTCACAGGGGAAGGCGACTATATCCTTGTCTCGGTTCTCCTCATAATCGGAACAATCGGCTATAGCGGCGGAAACGTTTTTTATGACGCGTTTTTACCTGAAGTTGCCCCGCGGGAAGATATCGACAAAGTCTCAGCACGCGGGTATGCATTCGGATATATTGGCGGCGGACTCTTGCTGCTCGTTAACCTCGCGATGATATTGAAACCTGAAATGTTCGGCATTCCGAATACACTCATCGCCACCCAAATTTCGTTTGCATCGGTCGGTGTATGGTGGTTTATTTTCTCCCTGCCTTTCTTCAGGAATGTCGAAGAGAAGGTGATTGTCAAACGAAAGATGACAGGCTCCCCTGTTACGATTGCGTTTAAAAGGCTGAAAGAAACGTTTACGGAAATCAATCAATATAAAAACCTGCTCATCTTTCTTGTTGCCTTCTGGCTCTATAACGACGGAATCTCCACCATTATTAAAATGGCAACGATATACGGCAGGGATATCGGAATCGGATCGAATGATTTGATCGCGGCCCTATTGATCACCCAATTCGTCGGTATTCCGTTTGCGTTTTTATTCGGCTGGCTGGCAACAAAAATAAGCCCGAAACGCTCCCTATACATTGCCCTTTTCATATACGTGATAATCATCATTTTCGGTTACTTCATGCAAACCGCCCTGCATTTCTACATGCTTGCCGTGACTGTCGGTTTTGTTCAGGGCGGATCCCAGGCACTGAGCCGATCGATATTCGGCAGTATGGTTCCCGAAAACCGGCACGCTGAATTTTTTGGGTTTTATGGCATTTCAGCAAAATTTTCAGCCATTTTCGGACCGTTTGTATTCGCGCTCGTCGGCCAGCTGACAGGTTCAAGCAGACTTGGGATTGTGTCGCTTCTCATCTTCTTCGTAGCCGGAATCTTTCTTCTTACAAAGGTTGACATCGAAAAAGGCAAACTTGAAGCATCCGAGGCTGGACTTCCACCTGTTTAAGAATCTATGTAAAACGTTATTCCTAGTTTATTTTGTTGATAAAAAAGTATTTTGAAAGGCCTCGCACACCGATTTTGGGATGTGAGTATTATAAAAACAAGCTGTAATCCATAAAAGGACAGGATTGTGGAAGAAGGAAGCACTTTCGATGACAAAAACCTTTGCATTTTAAATTGGGGAGTTGATTTCCGCTGCAGGAGCTCGCTTTCACCACAGACACAAGTGCGGCATCTGTAGGCGAAGCCAGAGGCGTGGTTGCGCTTATCTTTACTCTTTAAATTGAGCGCTGCGTCGAAATACCCCCTTGCTGACAATTGATACTTTTCTATAAGGCAACAAAAAAACCAGGTAAAATCACGCTGCGTGAATTTACCTGGTTTTTTACAATATTGGATCAAAAATACGATTCTCATAGGAGCCTTCACAGCTTTTGCCTGTATCGTAGGAAATATTGCCGATTAGCTCTTTCAGCCTTGGATAAAGCGTTTGATCTCCCAGCCAGTACAACTGGATGACTTTGAGAATCCGGGAAGCTTCTTCTTCCGCATGCTCCATCAATTCTTCAAATGAAGCGGTATATGTCTCCTCTTCGGCAGCAGGATGAATCCATTCTTTCTTTTTCTCATTTAAAAAATCGCCCTCAGGCAGGTCTTTCTGATAGGAAAACGGCTCAATCATCTTGCCAAGCAGACGGTTCTTTATGCCGCTCGGATCATAAAGAACTTTCAGCGCTCTGATCATATCCCGATAAGAATCATTGATATACCCGCTCCTAAGCTGACTGTGCTCTTCCGGAAAATAGAATTCGATCAACTTCGCCAGCAATTCCTCAATTTCAGGGTAAAGATCAGGCCCAAGGTCAATCTCTTTATAAACCGGGGTCTTATACGTCTCTATTTTCCGGTATCGCTTCATGAGCAGTGTATCTATGATAATTTCGAGCTTCTGATGCCGGTTCCCTTCTGTTCCTGCCCGGTAATTGATATAAGGATGCGCCGTCCTGTCGAGTATGTGATGCGTGACAAACCCGCCAATGTAAGCCTTTGTTAGAATATCCGTTTTCATACCATCCTCAATCATATCCATAAGGAAACTGCCGCAATATTTGTGGTGGATTCGATCGCCGATTACTGCCGCTCCATCTTTTTGCCACGGAAAAAAGCGGTGGTAAAAAAACGGGTCGGGTCCCTGACAGCCCAGCTGGTAGGCGGTTTTTTCCTGTCCGGCCGGCTTGAATCCCCCTTCTTCGGCGGTTCTGTTTCCAAATAAAATGTGTGTCCATACGTTTGGCATCACAAATCACCTCTTTGGTCCTGAATCGGAAGGCGAACGCAGAAGGTGGTACCTTGGCCAGGTTCACTTTCGACTTCAATCCTTCCTCCGTGCTCCTTAACTATTTTATAGCTTACCATTAAACCAAGTCCGGTGCCTTTTTCTTTTGTTGTATAAAATGGTTCACCAACCCGTTTTAATTTTTCATCAGGAATTCCTTTGCCCTCATCCTTTATCGAGATGACAAGTTCCTTATCCGCTTCGTTTTTAACTTCAACAAATAGGTTCCCTCCATTTTCCATCGCCTCAATCCCGTTTTTCACGAGATTTAGAAATACCTGTTTCAATTGATTTTCAATACACGGAATATCCGGTAATTCCTCAGAAAAGCGGGCGTGGATCTGGATATTATTTAAATTTGCCTCCGCTTTCATAATTTCCAGAGTCTGCGCCATCATGACAGATACATCTTGATATTTAAAAATGTGGGCCTGGGGGCGGGCAAGGTATAAAAACTCAGTTGTAATGGATTCAATCCGCTGCAATTCCGAATTTACAATCTGAAAATAGCTCTTTTCCGCTTCATTTATGGAATCATTCTCCAGCAGTCTGATAAATCCTTTGATTGAGGTGAGAGGGTTACGGATTTCATGACCGATTCCGGCCGCCAACTCTCCAAGGACATTAAGCGTTTCAGATTTCCTGATTTTTTCTTCCATTTCTTTTTTCTCTGTCAAATCGCGGAACGCAATAAGGTGAAGTCCTGGATAAATATCCTTGCTGGCGGAAAACTCAATCGCCCGCTTTTGCCCGTTAAGCTTCGTCAATTCCACTTCACCTTCCACAGCCCCGTCCTTGCACGCTTCCCTCCAGTATCTGAGAACCGTTTTCAGCTGGCCGGCCGTGAAAAAGTCAGTAAAATGATAACGTTTAATGCCGGTGTCAGGAATTCCGACGATATGTTTTGCCGCTGGGTTGAGTTCAGCGTGATAGCCGTCCTGATCAATTAATGCAAAGCCGTCCAGTGCCTTATTGAACAATCCTTTCAATTTCCTTTCGTTACGGGATAAATCTTGTATCATTTTGTGGCGTGCGGTCACATCCCTAATGATGACAAGACCCGCTCCTTCCGTAATTTCACGTCTCATCGTAAGTTCAATTTGTTTTTTCTTTCCGTTGAGGAGCCGAAAAGACGCTTCAAGCCGCAAGAAGCCTTTTCTCATCAGTTCTCTGACATAATTTGCTGCTGCTTCTTTATTCTTTTCTTTCACAAAATCAAACAGATTATAGTCAGGGAGCATTTCAGCGGGGACTTCCAAAATATCGGATGCTGCCGTATTTGCTTCAAGTATGTTCAAATTCTCATCCCACAAAAGAATCCCATCAAGGGCATTTTCAAAAATCGCCCTGAACTTGGTTTCTTTTTCGGCAAGCTCGCGCTCGATCCTTCTCCTTTCTGTCGTATCCCGGAAAGCTGTTATATAAAGTCCTCCAAAAACATCAGCTTTTGTTGAGCAATCAAAGTATTTTCTCTTTCCGTTAAGCAGCTTGAATGGGAATTCAACCCTGATGGCGCCCTCCTCATCCACTTGTTTCCTGAGTGCCTGCGCAGAGGGGATTGCCTCACTGTCGATGAATTCATTGAAACTTTTGCCCACGAACTCTTCCTTGCTGATCTCGAATTTGCGGCAGGCGGCCGAATTCGCATTAATGATCGTCCGTTCTTTATCATAGATCACAAATCCATCAAGAGAATTTTCAAAGAGGTCGGTAAAGCTTTTACTGTAAATCTCAAGAAGAAAATTCAATTCATTTTGTTTTGTGATGTCTTTCATAACGAGAACCGGCAGGCCGGTCCAGCTGTCTTCCGCAAGTGTAAACAGCCCCACTCTTTCTGTGTTGTCAGGAAGGAGAATCGGCATATCCCCCTTTACCTCTTTTTCGGCCATGTAATTTTCCGCATGCGTACGGAACAGATCATATGCAATAACAGGGATAAAGGTTTTGATGTATTTACCCAGCAGTTCTTCTTCATTTCTGCCAAAAAAACGGCAAGCTGAAGGATTTGCTCTGGTAATCCTGAAGGAATGGTCGAGAAATATGATAGCATCATCCGAGAGTTCAAAAGCTGTTCGATAAAGCGAAGGGCCGCTTCTGCCAGCCCTCTCCTTCTTCGACGGACTGAATTTCATTTTCCGGCCGCTCTTTGCCCTGCTCGAATATAATTGTTGCAATTCTTCTTCCAACCTCGATATTCTTTCTTCCACAACATCCGCTTCCCCATTTGGATTCAATGCTCTCCCCTCCTCATCAGGTATCTTTTGCACTATATTCGACATACTTATGTTGTTTCCTATCTGCCAATCAAACGTTATTCATTCTTTAAAGAAAATCCGCCGTTTGTCGAGCTTTCAGGCGAACAGTGAGGCGCAGCTTTACAATTGTCCGCTGCGCGGAATGCTCCTTGCTGGCAATTTATGCTCCTATACGGAAAGAAAAATCCGCAGTTTCTAGCAGTAAGCAATTCCGATAACTGGAGAAACAATAGCATTAAAAATTAAGTATGAAATCACAAGGAGCTTATTTTAGATTTTTTTGCTATGTAATTGCAAAAGTAGTCTTGTTCCGTTAAAGGATAGGATTGTTGAATGATTAAGGACTTTGTTAACCATATATTGCACTTTAGAAGGGAAAGTTGACTTCCGCTGCAGGGGCTCACTTTCCGCGGGGCGGGCGGTGAGCCTCCCTCATGAAATTGAAAGGTTTCTTACATTTACTTTGTTTTTCTTCTGTTTCCTCTTGTTTAAAAAGAAGGGGACATGGATGAGGCAGACAAATAAATCCATACTTTAAATAATTTGGAATCGGGCAGTGTGTATTAATAGACCGGAAAGGGGGTATTCCAGTTAATGGATGATGGTGCTATGATCGCACTTTTGGATCTCCACTTGCGACATGGTGGTGGACCCTCCCATTTCTCTCGGCGTCTGTGCGCGCAAATTCCTTCGTTCAACCTGACCATGTGTGGATGCTGGAAATGCTCCTCAGGTGGGTCTATGCCCTAATGCTCGGTATGGTGACCAGCTTATCCGTGCTTCTTTTGTAGATGACGATGAGAAAACAGAGAAAACCAAATTCAGATACTCAAAAACCTGTTAGTGATTAAGCAGTGACCTGTATATTG
>NZ_LWBL02000022.1 GCF_001644195.2 Bacillus marinisedimentorum
GCCCGGACTGGTTCATCATTAAATTGAGTCCCGCGAGTTTAATGACTTGGCGTGGAGCTCTGTAGTTGGAAAGATCCCCAACCTCCGCAAAAAAGCCAGCGACCGTCATCGCCCTGATTCCTTTTATCGCAACCATGCGCTCCGCCCCCGGAACGTCCATAACGAGCTCTTCCAATTGTGCTTCAAGGGACTCAAGGCGTTTCTGTAACATCCGATATTGGTCTATAAGATAGCGAATCTCCTCACGAGCCATTCGAAGGCCCTCGGTCATCCCGATACTCGAGTCAGCTGCTTGTTTCAGCTTGCGGATCCGTGAGGACGCGATGTTCTTCGTGACCGACGCCTTCACTTCAGTGAGAAGTTCTTCTTCTGTCTTCCGACGGATATCCTCTGGAAGGTAGCCGCGTTCCAACAAGTATAGCGCCGTTTTTCCGTTCCAGTATTTGAAGACCGTCAAGAATTCAGGGAAATATCGATCCAGCACGTTATGCATTTGGGCTTTGATCGATGACATATCCTCCTGGATCATGTCATGCAGTTTTATCCCTTCACGCAATTCAGCGTACAACCCCTCAGGCAAGACTGGTATATGATAGCGACCCGCCCGCATGACTTGAGCGATCACTTTTGCATCTTTGGTGTCATTTTTGGTGGGCGAATCGTCATCCAGCTCTTTTGATTTCTTGACCTTCATCGGGTTTACTACGACCGGGTTTTCGTCTTGCAGTTTCAAGAAATAGGCTAAGTTCAGCCAATAGTGGCCTGTGGGTTCCATACCGATAAGCAGGTTGGGACGGCCTGTCTCGTCCGCCAATTGCCTGGCCCACTTAAGCAAAAGGTTGAATCCTTCCAGCGAATTTGGGAAGGTCAACCGTTTGGATAAATCGACTCCCCGATCATCAATCGCCCGGGCGACGTGTTTGTGTTTTGCGATATCGACTCCGATGATCAGTGTGTGTTCATTGATTTGCTTCAGACGTTCATTTTGTGTAAAATCCATTATAGAAGTCTCCCTTCGGTACTTAATTCGAGGTCATGCATGACACTCTCTATCGTACCAGGGGGACTTTTTTTATTCACATGGCTCTAACTCCCATTTATCCGCAGATTACTTTATTACAGGAATGCTCCTCATCGCTATCGCTCTTGCGGGGTCTCACCTGTCCCGCTGCTCCCGCCGGAGTCGAGCCCCTTCCGCTCCAATCAACTAGTGAAAAAATCAACTTTGAGCTTTAAAACAGCCATTTCATTAAAGGATGTTTTAATGGAATAACCTCCTTGAAGAAGAAAAGTTCAGAGCGATAGGCTCTGAACTTTTCTTCTTGTAATTTATAGTATGGTTTAACGTGAGAATCCTAATGTTAACCAGCTTCCCCACAATAACCGGCCGGCTTATCATACCAGCTGAGGCTTTATTTATGAAACCTTTTTATCGGCAGGCGGTTTGCTGTTCTGCCGGCGCCTGCGTCCGAACAGGATGTTCAGTCCGGTCAGAATAAGGATGATTGCGGCAATCCCATTAAATGATAAAGCGATATCAAGGTAAAATAACACGCCGATTCCAGTCAACACCGTAACCGGAATCAAAAGTGCAGGCTCCCGTCCTCCAAAAAGGTAAAGTTCAAATAATCCGAATGCCGGTGCAAACAAATAAAAAGGCCATGTGACATCAGCTGACTCCCATCCGAAAAGGGTATGATAAAAAAACAATCCGCTTAACACAAGTAAAACCCCGCCTGGAACGAGCAGCCCTGCAGCTTTTTTCCCAGCCGCTATAAAGCCTATATGGAATCCTATGGCTGGCACAAGCAAAAAAATCGGCCAAAACAATTCCCATCCGCCCCGAATGATGTCAAATGTATCGAGCAAAAAGACGACACCTGCAAAAATGAAAAAGAAACCCCACAGCATCCGTCCATTCATAGTTTTTTCCTCCCGGTTCTAAATTCCCATCTCCCTATATAGTTCTTGCTGTTTATCTCTTTCCCTCCATTCTTCAATTAACTTACGCAAAACTTTCCTTTGCTCCCACACTCTTCACAAAATTGGAACTATTTACGTTAAACTGGAGAAGGACAAACAAAAGGGGGAATCAGCTTGAATCAATATGAAGAAGAAATGACCAGCCGTTTCAGAATGCACAAGAACGCCCAACAAGCTGAGAAAATGGAGAAATATATGAAGAACAAGTTTCCTTTTCTCGGATTAAAAACACCTGAACGATCCTCTCTATTAAAAGAATTCATTGCTGAAAAGGGACTTCCTGAGCCGGAAAACCTTCTGCAAGTGGTTCACAGCCTGTGGAATGAAGAAGAGCGTGAATTTCAATATACCGCTCTTCATCTGCTCACGAAGCAGCACAAACAAATGGACAGAAACTGGATCGCTCATCTGGAAACACTGATTACCGAAAAATCATGGTGGGACACCGTTGATACGCTTGCTTCCCAACTTTGCGGCACCTATTTCACGCGCTTCCCTGAGGAAATAGATCGTCATGTCATGCGCTGGCTTGACAGCGGAAACATATGGCTGCAGCGCTCAGCAGTATTATTCCAGCTTAAGTACAAGGATAAAACGGATGAAGAGCTGTTATACAGGGTGGTCGTCCGGCTGCAGAACGAGGATGAGTTTTTCATCAAGAAAGCTATCGGGTGGGCACTGCGTGAATACGGCAAAACCGCCCCTGATTCCGTCCGGTATTTTGTCCAAAGCCGCAGTCTTGCTCCGTTAAGCCGGCGGGAAGCTATGAAACATTTGAAGTAACCGACTCGACGGGTGCTGGCCACTTTCTCTGCCGCGCCCTGAAATGCTATAATTTAGGCATCTATTGATACATACATCATCGTTTGAAAGGAAGTTTTTTAGTGGAGCACTTACTGAACCCCCGCATAAAAGAAATAGAAATTTCCGGAATCCGTAAGTTTTTCAATATGGTTTCCGAATATGATGATGTCATTTCCTTTACAATCGGCCAGCCTGATTTTCTCACCCCCGGTCATGTGAAAACAGCAGGCATCCAGGCGATTTCCGGGAATAAAACGACGTATACCCATAATGCCGGGCTCCTCGAATTAAGGCAGGCCGCCGCCCGCTTTGTGAACAGCCGCTATGGTCTTGATTATAACCCTGCTTCTGAAGTCATCACAACAATCGGCGCAAGCCAGGCCATTGATGTCACATTCCGTACGATTCTCGAGGAAGGCTCGGAAGTCATCCTCCCGGGTCCGGTTTATCCGGGATACGAACCAATCATCACTCTATGCGGCGGAAAAGCAGTCCATGCAGACACACGTAATACCGGTTTCAAGCTGACAGCCGAGCTCATAGAAAAGCACCTCACCACTGAGACAAGGTGTATCGTCCTTCCTTATCCTTCCAACCCTACAGGTGTGACCCTTTCAGAAAGTGAACTCAGCGACATAGCCGCTCTTTTAAAGGACAGGGAAGTATTTGTGCTTTCAGATGAAATCTACAGCGAACTCGTATTTGCCGGGACGCACCATTCTATTGCTTCTTACCCGGGGATGAGAGAGAAAACGATTGTCGTCAACGGGCTTTCAAAATCCCATTCCATGACGGGCTGGCGTATCGGATTTCTGTTTGCTCCAGAAAATCTTGCGCGCCATATGTTGAAAATCCACCAATACAATGTCTCATGTGCATCACAAATCAGCCAGCAAGCTGCAATCGAGGCGCTTGTCAATGGAGCGGATGATGCGGTTGTCATGAAAGATACATATAAAAAAAGAATGGAATACATGTACGGCAGGCTTACCGAGATGGGCTTCCCTGCCGAAAAACCGACCGGAGCATTTTACATTTTCCCATCGATTGAACCATTCGGGGAAAAGTCGTTTGATTTTGCAATGAAGCTTGTAAAGGAAGCGGGTGTTGCAGCAGTGCCCGGAGATGCTTTCTCTTCTTATGGGGAAGGCTACATCAGAATGTCTTATGCTTATTCAATGGAAACACTTGAAAAAGGGTTGGACCGGATCGAACAGTTCCTGTCCAGATGATTATCATCCGCTGAAAAGGGAATATCAATTCATGTGTACAAATGAAAAAGGATTCTAATTTTGGAGGGATACAATTGGATACGTTACAAGACCAGATAATCCGGGAAATGGGAGTGAAACCGGAAATTAATCCGAAAGAGGAAGTCAGAAGCCGAATCGACTTTTTAAAAAACTATTTGAAATTCAGCGGCCAGAAGGGATATGTGTTAGGCATAAGCGGCGGGCAGGACTCGACCCTGGCCGGTAAGCTCGCTCAGCTTGCTGTGAACGAAATGAAGGAAGAAACAGGCGATGGCGACTTTATGTTCATGGCCGTCCGCTTGCCTTATGGTGTCCAGCGCGATGAAGACGATGCCCGGAAAGCGCTTGAGTTCATTGATCCTGACCGTGTTGTCACCGTCAACATCCAGCCTGCAGTCGATGCTGCCTATAATCAATTCAAGGAAGCAACCGGCACAACTTTGACCGATTTCCTGAAAGGGAACACGAAAGCCCGCGAACGGATGAAAGTCCAGTATGATCTGGCCGGACGATACAACTTGCTTGTCATCGGAACAGACCATGCTGCCGAAGCGATTACAGGTTTCTATACCAAGCATGGCGACGGTGCTTGCGACATTGTCCCTTTATTCGGCCTCCACAAAGGGCATGGCAAGCAGATGCTCATCGAGCTTGAGGCAGAAGAACGGCTTTACATGAAAGTGCCGACAGCCGACCTTGAAGACGATCGTCCCGGCCTGCCGGATGAGGAAGCACTCGGAATCACCTATAAGCTGATTGACGATTACCTGGAGGGCAAAGACATCGGCGAAAAAGCAAAAACCGTTCTCGAAAACCACTACCTGAAAACCCGGCATAAACGAAACGGGGCTGTCTCCATTTTTGATGACTGGTGGAAATAACGAAATGCAAAGAGCCCCTTGTTAGCGGCGTATGCATAAGGGGCACTATGAAAACACTGCCAGGCCGGCAGAACTATACCATAAGGCAAAGGCCTGCCCATTTATCCGGGCAGGCCTTCTGCATATCGATTATTCCAATCCTTCTTGCACACTTTTCAATTCATCATAATATGGAACGTCTTTAGGTGCTCCGCCTTTCGGCCAATCGTTTTCTTTGCCTGGTTTTTCCGGGCGTTCATGGGAAAGAAGATACGCTGAAACATCAGCTGCTTCCTGGTCGGTAAGCGTGCCTTCCTGCCCCTTCGGCATGTTTCGTTTCACATACCCGGCCATTTTAGTCATACGGGCCATTCCAGCCCCTTCATTGAAGGAGTCCGGCCCCCAGACGGCGGGTCCAGTGTTCGGCCCGGTACCAGATCCATCCGCAGCATGACATGCTATACAAGATTGCTTGTAAATCTCTTCTCCATTGGCAACGTTAGGCTCAGGCACGTCTTTCATTGTGTTCAGCATCCGCCATTCAAGATCTGCACCTTCCGGAATCCCCTGGGAAATGTAAGTCAAATATGAAATCATCGCTCTCATTTCCTTGCTGTCGTATGGGATTTTTTCGCCGTTCATACTGCGGGTCATGCACCCGTTAATCCTGTCCTCAAGTGTAAAGATGACGCCTTCACGCGGACGGTATTGCGGAAACTGTGTGGAAACACCGACGAATGAAGATGTCTTATCAAGGCCAGCATCCCCATGGCAGCTTGAGCATGTCAAATTATTCCCAACATACCCATCAAGGACTGTGTTTGTTTCATTGATGACCTGATGGCCATATTTGATTTCTTCACCGATCGGTCCATCGGGCACATCATCAAGGCTTGGCGGATTGTATTCGATTTCCCCGCCATTCTGGCCTGATGTCCCCTCATTGCTTGCTGTCTGCTGCTGGGGTTCTGATTCTTCCTCATCCATGGCCATGGAAAAGGAAATGCCTATGATGAATGAAACCGTAATTCCGACAAAAATTGCTAGTAAGTAGAAAAAGTGACTGTTTTTACCCATAATGATACCCCTTTACTGTTTAAATTCCCTCTACCTCTACCTTAAAAAAAGTTAGAAGGTTAATAAAGACCCTATAGGAGAAATACATATTTTCTTTACATTCCTGTTTCAAGTTCGACAAGAATTCGATAAACATGTGACAAAAATTGCTTATTTCCAGTCAGCAAGGCGAAGCTCTGATGATGGGGTCAAATCAGCCTTCAGATTTTTTTTCATCAATTTGAGAGCCATATCATTCCATTTCTCTGACTCACTGGCAGTACAGTCGGATGGAATGTGAATCCGGTAATCCCTCATATAACCATCCTGTGCTGTATACATGACACACTGGTCTCCAGCAAACCCGGTAATGATTAATGTATGTATTTCCAGGTGATCAAGAAGTGTGCTTAAAACTGTCTGGTAAAAGCCCGAATGCTTGGGTTTGATGACAATATAATCATCCTTATCAGGGATAAGATGTTCAATGATTTGCCTCCCCTTAACATTTTCCTCAATAAAGCTGTAAAGGATTTTCGGAAGGTCAGATTGCCATTTACCAAAGTTGTCATTTACATAGATGACAGGAATCCCATGTCCTTTTGCTTCTTTTTTCAACTTCCTGATTCGTTCACTGACAGGGAGCGCTTTTTTATACAATTCCTCTCCCCCTGGAAATTCCATGGCATTGATTACATCAATAAGCAAAAGTGCCGTCCTGGATTTATCTTTTTCATTCACAATATTATCATGGCTCGTCGGCATTCTTATTATCCACCTCCTTAATTGTCTCTAATTACATTACCCTTAATCCAAATTTAAATAACTAAAAATCCCCCCCGCTGCGAGCAGGTGCAAACAGGCGCTTTTAGCTTGTTGTCAATATATCCGGCCCGTTTTTTGAAACAGCTATTGTGTGCTCAAACTGGGCCGACAGCGAACCATCAACCGTTCGTGCTGTCCAGCCGTCATCATCGATAAATGTAAACCATGTTCCGGTTGTCAAAATCGGTTCAATCGTTAGAACCATTCCTTCTTCAAGCCTTGTTCCGCTGCCTTTTTTTCCAAAATGGGGAACGAAAGGAAACTCGTGAATTTTCCGGCCGATCCCGTGTCCTGCAAAATCCCTGACAACTGCATATCCATGCTTAGTTGCATATTGTTCAATGGCATATCCGATGTCTCCAGTTGTATTTCCTGGATATGCTTTCTCCATTCCGGCATTAAGGCACTCTAAGGATGCCTCAAGCAGCCTTTGCGCATGCGGCGGAACTTCCCCAACAGCAAACGACCAGGCTGAATCAGCATGCCATCCGTCAAGTGCCGCTACGGTATCGATTGTCACGATATCCCCTTCTGCTAAGGGCTCCGATCCGGGAAGCCCATGGCAGACGATATCATTGACCGCCGCACAAGTCGCAAACGGATAGCCCCGGTATCCTTTCTGTGCAGGACTGGCGTTTTTACGCTTGAGAAAGTGCTCGACAAACCCGTCAATATCAGCAGTTGAGACTCCCGGCTTTATGAAGCTGGAGAGTTCATTACGGCATTCTGCAAGGATACGTCCAGCTTTCCGCATTTTTTCTATTTGTGATGGTGTTTTACATTTGCTCATTGGGGATCCGCCTTTCTTTGTTTACCTATATTTTATGGAAATCAACGGCGGATTGTTCGGGAGAATCTGATTTGGCACTGGATAAGGTATATCCTGATCAAATTTCACAGGGCTGCTTATGTGCAGGCACATAGAAAACCCAGCAATTGGCGGGCCGTTAGGCGAAGACAGAGGCACATCTTTGGCTAAAGTTAAGTTATAAGATTGGCCGCTGATCGAAACACTTCCTTGCTGAGGAAAAAAAGTCTGCCTAATAGGCAGACTGCATCATACTCATTCTTCCAGCCACTTAATCAGTTCACCATGCAGCCCCTCTGCATCTTTCTTTCCCTGTACATACAGGCTGTCCAGCTTATTTTTATCCCGCTCAATTCTGCTTACTTTGAGCGGCAGCGTCGGCTGGATCACAAAAATGGAACCCTCTTCCTCTTTTTGGCGGATGTACCGCATCGTGTTGTTATATGTGTCGTGGCGGCGGGCCATGGATTCTATCAGGCCTGGATACTGGCTGTATTTCCTTTGCAGGAACCATTTTCCTTTTATCGGGCTCTTAATATAACCGTCATTCCTCGTTAAAATGACGATGTTTTTACGATTGCCGTCTGCTTCGGACTTTCTCACTGGAATTGGATCACTAATTCCGCCGTCAAGAAGGGAGCGGCCGTCAAAGTTGATGATCGGTGCAACAAAAGGCAGGGAGCTTGAAGCCCGCAAAACGGTAAGTATATCCTGCTTCACTTCACTTTTTTCATAATATACCGGTTCACCTGTCATACAATCGGTTGTTCCGACTACAAACCGCTCGCTCGCGGAATGAAATGTTTCATAATCGAACGGCACCAGCTTGTTCGGCAATTCGTCGAATATAAAATCCATTCCGAAAAGTTCCCGCTGTTTAAATAGTTTTTTATAAGAAATATACTCAGGATGTCCGGCATATTCCACGGTCACCGTCCGGTTTCGGTCGATCTGCCGGGAGACATACGATGACGCATTGCAAGCTCCGGCTGAAACGCCAATCACATATTTGAAATATAAATCATTGTTCATCAGGTGCTCAAGCACCCCGGCGGTATAAGCTCCTCGCATTCCGCCGCCTTCCAATACAAGACCGATATTTTCCATCACTAACCCTCTTTTGTCTATCAGTTATATTATTATCGTATCACAACAGCTCCTCACAAAAAATCACAGGGTATTTTACGGCGAAGCAGTTCATTTTTTTGCATTAACACACAGTAGAAATTCGTTTTAAAGCCGATGAATCTTTGCACTCCAAAACTGGACTGCTTATTTTGAAACTTTCTCTTATTCTTGTCGCTGCCGCCTTTAGTTTTGGATTCCTACTATAAAACTGTTAGAATAATGAAAAGACTCCTACTAATTACTTGAGAGGTATTAAAAAATGACTGAATTGGAACTACTTAAGGAAAAACTTTATTCCATGGTAAGCAATTTATCTGAAGGCATGACAAAGGAACAAAACAAACTGCAGTCGGGCTATTCAAATACGTCCATCCAAAATGACGTCATCTCATACCGGTCGGAATTCATACTCATTATCGCCGATGCAATGGTGGAAGACTTTGACACCTCTATGAAAAGATTGACAGAATGGGTAGAAAGAGGTGCAAAAGCTGCAATAGAGATGAATATTCCAATGGAAGAGCCGCTAAAAAGCGCAAAGGTCTATCGCACCCATTTATGGAATGCCATTAAAAAAATAACGAAAGAGCATGACCTGTCAGTGGACACGTTATTTGAAGCAGCGTCAAGAATCGATCCCCTTCTCGATGAAGCGGTTTACTTATTCGGACGGCAGTATATTAAAGACCATGAAAGAACATTAAAGCATGCAAGAATGGCTTTCATGGAGTTGTCAGCTCCAATTGTACAGATTGATGATTCCGCTGCAGTTTTGCCGATCATCGGTGACATTGATACGTACCGTGCCCAGGTTATCATGGATCAGTCCATGGAAAAAGCGACTGAACTGGATCTTTCCCGGCTGTATATCG
The DNA here is from genome assembly GCF_001644195.2 of Bacillus marinisedimentorum. Classification (NCBI taxonomy): domain Bacteria; kingdom Bacillati; phylum Bacillota; class Bacilli; order Caryophanales; family Bacillaceae; genus Bacillus; species Bacillus marinisedimentorum. Next base: position 9,590 of record NZ_LWBL02000022.1, read on the forward strand.
ATCTGTCGGGCGTCACTGAAATCGATACAGCGGTCGCACAGGAAATCATTAAGATCTCAAGCTCGCTCAAGCTGCTCGGTGTCGAGCCTGTTCTAACCGGCATAAGGCCCGAAATCGCCCTGACGCTTACCCATCTCGGCATCAATCTTCCGTCAATCCAGACGGAAAGCTCCCTTAAACAGGCCATCCAAAAAAACAAAAGGTGAACGAATCCCCCACACAAAAGGACAAGCCTGGCAATTAAGCCAGGCCGCTTCATCTTTGGCGGGCGAGTTCAGCAGACAGATCCATGTAGCTCTGCGCCTCATCTGCCAACCCCTTCGCCTGGCAAACTTTACCGAGCCATAATGCCGGCTCAGGGTTGTCCGGCGACAGTTCCATTTCCCATGAGAAACAGCCTTCTGCCTGCTCATACAGGCGGTAATCGAAGTAAAACCGACCGAGTTCCATTTGCCTGTCTGCATCTTCGCTTAATGCTTCCGCTTGTTTCAGCTCACGAAATATTTTAGCGCCGGCAGGCGATTTCTCCGCCGGTTTCAGCCAATCAATCACCTCTGCAATGGATTTGTGCTGCAGGAGCGATATAACCGCTTTTCGGACGAAGGGTTCAATTGCAGCGCTCTGTTGGAAGACGGGGTCGGATAACAGTGTGCTTATTTGATGCAGCAGTTCCGGCGCGGTGGAAGGATCGAACAGATCGAAAAGTGAATACAGTTCGGCAGGCGGTTTTGAAAGAGAGTCATGAAGCTCAATGTACTGAGACAGTGCTAGATTCACTCGTTTAGTTTCGATAGCCATTTTCAGCAATTCGTTTGATATCGGAGGAAAAGGCTTCTGCATGTTCGACACTAATTCTTCAAGCACTCTACATTTATCTGCGGTGTCTGGAGCAAATCCAGGAAGGAGTGTCTCAAACCGTTTCCAGTTGTCTTGTTCAGGCTGAAAAACCAATCGATCAAAAAGAAGGACGGTTTCTTCAGCATCTTTACTTTGTTGACGGTAGTAGGATTGAAGCAAACGGAAAGATTCATCATGTCTGCGGCTGCTGAAGAGCAGTTCTTCAAAGTAGAGGGGATCTTTCGAAAGAAGTTCCTGCGGCGGCTTACGATACTCGTTCTCGTATCGTTTAAACTCCATGCTGCTGAATATGCGCTTGACCCATTCACTGTGAGGAGCAGCTTCTCTGGCAAATAAGCTCACCTGAAATGAATGAAGATCCTGACCCTGGCGCTTGAAATGAAAGTACAGCTTTTTGAAAATGGAAATCAATTCTTCCGTTGAAAAGAAAGTATCGAGCGAACGGGCAATTGCGGAAATTTCATAAAGGGAAAAGTGACTTTGAAGTTTCGTCAAAATATGTTTCACATCCGGAACGACATACTCCCCTTTATTAAATAATCGGCCAGCAAGTGTATTTGCTCCCGACAGGATGATGCCTGAACGGTATGCTCTAGCAATGAAACTATCCAACTTCACAGCTTCAGCTTCTCCTCCGCCGACAAGCTTACCTCTGTACATAACCAAATAAAAAACCGAATGGTCCTTTGCTGCAACTTCGGCAATTTGAAATCGCCCAAAGACTGCAACCCGGTCCACTCGGCCTGAAATTCTATCATGTTTCCGTTTTAAAACGACAGTCGGTCCCTGTATCATCAGCTGTTTTCGTTTCACTTTACCCCACTCCTTCACCAGGAAATGTTATGCTTACTCCTATTATAAAGGAGTTGCCTGGCAAGTGCCAGGCAACTACAGGGCATTACAGCGATTTTTCCACGGCTGTCCGTGCATGAAGATAGGTCGAATCAAGAACGGGGACAGATGTATGGATTTGCTGAACGAGAAGCGGCAATTCAGTGCAGCCGAGGATAACACCATCCGCTCCCTGCTCCGCCAGCCGCTCGATTACAGACAGCAAAGCCTCTCTTGATTCGGGCTTGATCATTCCTCTGACAAGTTCCCCGTAGATGATCCGGTGGACAAGCTCACGGTCATCTTCATCAGGAATGTTGGTTTCTATACCGAAACGCGCCTTCAGCCTTTCTTTATAAAAGTCACTTTCCATCGTAAATTTCGTGCCCAATAAGCCTGCGGACCCCATTCCACGCTTTTGCATCTCTGCACCCACAGCATCGGCAATATGTAAAAAAGGAATTTTAACCGAAGCCTCTATTTCATCTGTATGCCTGTGCATTGTATTGGTACATAACAAAACCATGTCGGCGCCTGCTGCCTCCACCTTATTAGCAGCTTCAGCCATCAACCTGCCGAGCCGGTCCCACTCTCCTGCATGCTGAAGCTGCTCAATTTCTCCAAAATCAACTGAAACCATCACATTTTTCGCAGAATGAAGGCTGCCAAGTTCCCTTTTCACTTCTTCATTAATAATTCTGTAATATTCCAAAGAAGACTCCCAGCTCATACCGCCGATCATACCGATTGTTTTCAACCATGACCCTCCCCCTGTTTTTCAGTTGCCATATCTTCACCTCTTATTATAAACAATGGCATTGTATGATTTCATTATTGCTTTTAAAGGGTAAACCGGAAAAAATCATAATAATCTGCAAGAAAAAACGAGCCAATTAGAATCCTTCAAAGATGGCCGGCGAGAAAGCTTGCCTGAAAGCCCCTTAAAATCAAGTTGATGCACTTGCCAATAAAAGACAAGGCTCACTAAAGCCACCGCCAAGGATCGGCAGCAGGGCTATCCTTTGATAGTCGAGTTAAGTAAAGGCGCAGGCAATTTCCGAAGGCCGGCAAGCTCGTATTCCGGTTTGGAGTGGCATGTAAACGATACAAGTTTCCAGTATGTATGAGTACCTGCATGGACGCAACCCGCTGACTCAAAGTATTATCGGCCGATCTTCTCCCAATACTATCATCAAGCTCATGTGTTTTGCTTCTAACCGGATGTGGAACATAATTAAAAAACAACTGGAGGTATCATTATGGCATTATCGACAATCAGTGTAACAGCGGAAGGTTCGGGAATGAAAGCTGTAACCGAAACGGAGAAAGGGCAGAAAATCATCACCGATGAAGCTGTGGAGATGGGCGGCACAGAGTCCGGAGCAAACCCGCTTGAAACACTTCTAGGTGCACTGGCAGGCTGTGAAACAGTTGTGGCGAACATGGCTGCAAAGGAAATGGGCATCGAATTGGAAAGTCTCGAATTCGATATCAAAGGAGACTTTGATCCTCGGGGATTCATGGGCGAACCAAATGTGTGCCCGTATTTCCAGAAAGTGCGAATTACCGCATACGTCGCTACTGACGCAACTGAAGAACAGGTGGAAGAGCTGCATAAAAAAGCAAACAGCCGCTGCCCTGTCTTCACGATGATCAACTCAACAAAAGACGTTGAAGTGGAATCGCGCTGGATAAAATCGTAATGGTTTGCGAACAGGACTGATTCCGGACTTCTCATAAAATAGGTACCCGGCAGAGCAGCCAAATATTGAAGAACAAAA